>JAPUKG010000332.1 GCA_027295775.1 Pseudomonadota bacterium | reverse complement strand
TTCGAGCTGCGCGACTTCCACGACGTCATCCTTCGCAACGGCTCCCTCCCGCTCGCCATCCTGGAGCGAGTCGTCGACCGCTGGATCGAAGCCTCCTGATCGCGCGCGAGGGAGCGAGGGGTTTCCTCCCGGGTGCGGGCGGGGGTCGTCGGTCTCCGGGCCTCTCATCCGGTGGCAAAGCGTGGCTTGAAGCGGATTTGGGCACCCTTCGCGCCATGGACCGAAACAGCCTTTCGTCGCGGGTCAGTGCCCCGGAGGCAACGGGGGGCCATGCTTGCCCAGACTGGGCCCGATGCGGCAAGGGAGCGTGCACGGCAGTCGTTGAGACCGCGGAGCCCAAACGCGACCGCGCAGCGAGCCCACACCAGGCTTTGCCTGGTGTGAGGCGAGCGAAGTTCAGAAGGGTAGTTCAGAAGGCCGGCAGCGCGAGCTTCTCGAGGAGCGAGAGCGACCGCTCGATGGCGCGGTTCCCGGAGCTCGGGTCGAAGCGTCCCGAGATGCGGTAGGCGAGGGGCGCGTGCTCGACTTCGTAGCCGCCCTCCGCGTGGGCCTCGGCCGTGGGCAGGTAGCCGATACATCCGTTGGTGTAACCAGCGAAGAGTGTATGCGCGAAGGGCGAACCCTTCTTGATCGCGAGCCCGATCTCGGAGAACGTCTCGGCGGCGTGGCCCAGGATGGCGCACTCTCCGATGCGCAGCGCCTGGATCTCGAGGGCCACCTCCGTGCGCCCCTTCCGCTCGCGGGTGACCGTCTCCCAGGGATACACGGAGTCGAGCACCCGATCGACCAGGAAGCGGGGCACCCGCGTCATGCGACTCGCCAGATCGCGGTAGGAGAGCGGCGTGCCCTTCTCGTCGAAGGTGGGCACGACGGGAAGCCAGAGGCGCCTCCGGGCGGCGCCGAGCGGCGTCGCTTCCCGGTCGACGAGCCCACCCTTGCAGACGCCGAGCGCCGCCGAGCCCACGAGCCGGCCGATCCGGTCCATGGCTTCGAAGTCGTCA
Organism: Pseudomonadota bacterium; assembly: GCA_027295775.1. Taxonomy (GTDB): domain Bacteria; phylum Myxococcota_A; class UBA9160; order UBA9160; family UBA4427; genus JAPUKG01. Next base: position 9,307 of record JAPUKG010000332.1, on the reverse strand, counting down.
TCGCCCCACTCGTGGTCCGGGTTGAGGTCGCCGGTGGCGCCCTGGAGGAACAGGCAGTGGCCGCCGATGGCCTCCTCCACCATCCGCCGCATCACGCCCGGCCACTCGGCCGAGACGAGCCGATTGCGCGGCCCGAGGACTGCTGGGTGACAGGCGAAGTCGACCAGGGTGGCGAGGGGTTCTCCGCTCTCGTCCCGGAGCTGCAGAACGTCCACGCCGGGATCGACCGGCCGGCTGCGGTCGACGCCGATCTTCACGGTCCCGTCCGGTCCTCGCTCCCGTCGGTTCACCGCTGCGAAGGCCTGGGCGCGGCCCTGGTGGAGGGTGACGGGGCGGCAGGACATCATCGCCTGGGACGTGATGAGCAGGATCTTTCGGGTCAGCGTGCTCAGGGCCCGGCGCGTGCGCGACGGGCCGAGCTCCGTGGAGTACGCGACGGGACCGGCATGGGTGTGGGAGCACGAGATCATCACGCGGTCCCGGGCCGTCACGCCGCTCCCCTCGATCAGCCGGCGAATGCCCCGCACCACGTGCTCGTTCAGGCACAGCATGTCGAGCGCGATCAACACCAGGCGGGTCTCGCCGTCGTCCAGGGCCAGGGCGGTCGCGGTCAGGTCGTCGTGCACGCCGCGGGACGGGAGGAAGCGGTCCCCGTAGCCGATCAGCCGGCTGCGGTGCGGTGGATTGATGGTGGCGCGGGCGACGCCCGCCAAGAGGGTGGCCATCGCTGCGATGCTAGCGAATCGGTGCGATCAGGATCGCGTCGCGGGAACGGGCGGGCCGAGCCACAAATCCACCGCCCGGTCGATTCCAGCGGGGCGAAAGGGCAGGGCGATCTCGCGGCCCTCACGGGCGGAGGCGTAGGCCGCGTACAGGATCTCGAGCACCTTCTCGCCGTCTTCCCCCGATTCCTCCGGGGCCTCCCCGCGAGCGAAGCAGCCGAGGAAGTGCGAGAGCTCCTGGGGGTAACCGTTCTCCGCAACCCAGCTCGCGAGCGGTGTGCTCCAGTGGCCGGACGCCGACGGCTCGGCGGCCGCCGCCCGCGCGTAGAGACGCAGCCCGGTCTCGCCGAGCAGGTCCACCTCCAGGGTGCCTTCGCTGCCCCAGATCTCGAGCTTCGACTGCATCCCGCCCTGGAGAACCCACGACGCCTCGCACAGCGCAACGGTGCCCCCGTCGAAGCGCAGGTGCAGGACCGCGTGGTCGTCGAGGGGGCCGGGGTGGCGGCCCGTACCGAGGTGACCGGTCACCCCGACCACGTCGGGCTTGCCGAGCAGCCAGCGCACGCACTCGATCGAGTGGCAGGCCATGTCCATCAGCACGCCACCGCCCGCCTCGTCCCGGGTGAAGAACCAGGGCGAGTAGGGACCCGCGTGGGCCTCCCGTTGGGTCACGTAGAGCGGCACGCCGATGGCCCCGGAGCGCAGGATCCGCCGGGCCTCGTGGAACCGGGGCACGAAGGTCAGCTCCTCCGCATAGGCCAGGCCCACCCCCGCCCGCTTGCAGGCGTCGATGATCGCGGCGGCCTCCTCGAGGTTCACCGCAAAGGGCTTCTCCACGACGACGTGGACGCCGGCCGCGGCCGCCGCGATGGCGTGCTCGGCGTGGCAGGCGTTGGGCGAGTTGACGCAGGCGACGTCGACCTCGGCCAGCAGGTCCTCGACCCGGTCGGTCGCGTGTGCCAGCTCGAACTCGGCGGCGAAGGCCTCGGCCCGCTCGCGTCGCCGCGACCAGACGCCGACCACCCGGCCCTCGGGCACGTGCTCCATGGCGGCCATGTAGGTCCGGGAGATCCCGCCCGAGCCGATCAGCCCCACGCGCAGGGGCTTCACGGGTCGGCTCGCGCGTCGCGCAGGTGCGCCGCGTTCGCCTTCAGCTTCGTGAACGCGGCCACCAGATCGGAGACGTCCGCCTCGCTTCCCAGGAACAGCTCGTGGGGAAGCCAGATGGCTTCCTCGAACGCGGCCCGGCGAGCCACCGGGAAGGATCGCGGGGGCGCCGCGTGTCCCGCCCGGGCCGCGGGGTTCGTGAGGGGGTCCTGCGAGTACAGGGGATCTTCGTTTAGCGGAACGTAGAAGGGCCCCGAGCAGGGCACACCCTCCGCCCGCAGCGCCGCCAGCGCCCGGCTGCGCGAGACGCCCGCGAAAGCCTCGGGGTCGTAGCGCAGCACGAACTGATAGGTGGCGCGGCTCGTCAGCCGTTCGTCGCGAACGAGCGGGCGCAGCCCCTCGATGCCCGCGAGCTCCTTCTCGAAGAGCTCGAGCCGGGCCTCGCGCCGGCGGTGTTGATCCGGCAGCCGCGCGAGCTGGGCGCGCCCGATCGCCGCCTGCCACTCGGTCATGCGCAGGTTGTGTCCGAGCATCTGCTCCGGAAACCCGTCGTAGCCGGGCTCCTTGCGGCCGCAGTTGACGAGTGATTGCAGGCGCTGGGCGGTGGTGGCGTCGCGCGCGGTCACGAGCCCGCCCTCGCCCGCCGTGAGCAGCTTGCTCGACTGCATGGAGAACGAGCCCAGGTCGCCGATCGATCCGGCGCCCCGGTTCCGCCAGCGCGCGCCGTGGGCGTGGGCGCAGTCCTCGATCAGCAGGAGCCCGCGCCGCTCGCAGATCTCGGACACGAGATCCATGTCCGCCATACAGCACGCCAGGTGGACGACGATGACCGCCTCCGTGCGCGGCGAGAGGGCGTCTTCGAGCTGGTCCGGGTCGATGCAGTAGGTGTCCGGGAGGACGTCGACCAGGACCGGGACGCAGCCCGCCGCGGCGGCGGCCGCCGCCGTCGCTACGAACGTGTAGACCGGCACCACCACCTCGGCGCCGGGCGCGATGCGCGCGGCCTGGAGGGCGAGGGTCAGGGACACGGTCCCGTTGGCGCAGGCCACGGCGTGGGGGGCGTCCACGTACTGCGCGAAGTCGCGGCACAGCGCCGCCGCCTCGGTGTTGGGGCTGGGGTGGCCGCCCCAGCTCCGGCTCTCGAGTACTCGCGCCAGGGCCTCGCGCTCCTCGTCGCCGTACTCGGGCCAGGCCGGCCAGGGGCGATTGCGGACGGGCGGTCCGCCGAGGATGGCGAGTCGATCGGGCACGGAGCGTCTCATGGTACACGCCTCGCCTGTTTGACATGGGAATCAACCGGCCAGTAACCTGCCGCCTGTGCCGAGCAAGTACGTCCAGGTCGACGGGGTTGCGACCTTTCTGCAGCACACTGGAACGACCACGCTGCCCGAGGCGCCCCCGCTCCTGAACGCCGGCGAGGTCGTGCTCTGCGTGCACGCGAGCGGCGGCAACGGGGCGGTCTTCCGGCCGCTCCTGAGAGCGCTCTCCGCCGCTCACAGTCCACTGGCGTTCGACTTGCCGGGCCACGGCCGTTCGGGCGGGCTCGACAGCCTGGGCTCGATCGAGCAGATGGCGGCGTTCACTGGCGCCCTCGCCGACAAGCTCGGTCTCCGTCCCTACGTGATGCTGGGCGAGGGCATGGGCGCCGCGGTCGCCGTCGAGGTGGCGCTCGCCCGGCCCGAGACGGTTCGCGCCCTGGTCCTGTGCAGCGGGGACACGAACCTGGGCCTGGACGACGAGCGGCTCGAGGGCCTGCGTCGCGTCACCGAGGGCAAGGCTCGCCGCGAGTTCGACCGGAGCGGATTCTCGCCCGGCGCCGAGCGCGCGGTCTACGAGCGCGCGTTTCGGGAGTGGCTCAAGACCGACCCGCGGGCCACCTACGGCGACGAGCGCGCCTGCCGCCAGTGGCAGGCCGGTGAGAGGTTGGCTGCGCTGTCCGTTCCCGCCCTGGTGGTGGCGGGCGCAGACGACGAGGGCTCGCGCGCCGGATCGGATCGGCTGGTCGCCGCCATCCCGGGAGCGCCGACGCGGACGGTGCGTCTGGACCTGACCGGCGCCGGGCGCCGCATCTCGCTGGAGCAGCCCGGGGGCCTGGCGGACGCCGTGCAGGAGTTCCTCGGAGAGCTGGCACCGTGACGCTCTCGGGCCAGATTGCCATCGCGGGCGTCTACGAGCACCCGACCCGCTGGGCGCCGGAGAAGACCGAGTTCCAGATCATGGCCGAGTGCGCGCGCGGCGCCCTCCGCGACTGCGGACTCTCCCTCGACGACGTGGACGGGCTGTTCGCAGCCAGCATGTCCATGGGAGCGATGGGCGTGTGCAACCTGGCCGAGTACCTGAACCTGAAGCCCCGCCACCTGGACGGCACCAACATCGGGGGCTCCTCGTTCGTGGCGCACGTGAGCCACGCCGCCGCGGCGATTCACGCGGGACTGTGCGAGGTCGCGCTCATCCTCTACGGAAGCACCGCCGCCTCGAACGCCCTGGCCATCGGAACCGGGCTGGGCGGGGGCGGGCGCGACCCGGCGCAGGCCTTCGTCTCACCCTACGGCATGACCACCGTCGGCAGCTACGCCCTGGTGGCCCAGCGGCACATGCACGAGTACGGCACCACGTCCGAGCAGCTCGCCGAGATCGCCGTCACCATGCGCCGCCACGCCGCCTTGAACCCCGAGGCCAAGATGCGCGCGCCCATCGAGGTGGCGGACGTGCTGGCCAGCCGTGTCATCTCCGAGCCGCTTCACCTGCTCGACTGCTGCATCATCAGCGACGGCGGCGGGGCGGTGGTCGTGACCAGCGCCGAGCGCGCCCGGGATCTGGCCCGGCCGGTGGTGCTGCTCCAGGGCTGCGGCGAGGCGGTGTGTCACCAGGAGGTCGGCGCGCCGGACCTGCTCACCATCGCGGCCAGCCAGTCGGGCGCCCAGGCGCTCGGCATGGCCGGCGTCTCCCACGACGACGTCGATCTGTGCACGATCTACGACTCGTTCACCATCACCCTGCTCCTCACCCTGGAGAACCTGGGGTTCTGCAAGCCGGGCGAGGGCGGCGCCTTCGTGGAGGGCGGCCGCATTGGACTGGGCGGCGCGCTGCCGGTGAACCCCGATGGCGGGGGCCTCTCCTCGAACCACCCCGGCATGCGCGGGATCTTCCTGGTCATCGAGGCGGCGCGCCAGCTGCGCGGCGAGTGCAGCGAACGACAGGTCGAGGGCGCCGAGGTCGCGATGGTGCACGGCACCGGCGGAACCCTGGGGATCCTCCACACCGGCGCCACGCTGGTGTTGGCCAGGGCGTGATGGCCGTGGAGCTGCAGCATCCGGTGCCCGCGGCGAGCTGGGAGACCCGCGCCTGGTGGGAGGGCTGCGGGCGCGGCGAGCTGGTCCTCCAGCGCTGCGGCGCGTGTGGGAAGGTCCAGCACAAGCCCCGCGCCGTGTGCGCGACCTGTCTGTCGTCGGAGATCGAGCACTTCGTGGCCAGCGGCCGGGGTCAGGTCTACACCTTCACGGTGACCCACCAGAACCAGGCCCCGGGGTTTCGCGAGGCGTGTCCCTACGTGCTGGCCTATGTGGAGCTGGAAGAGGGGCCGCGCCTGCTCACCAACGTGATCGGATGCGATCCGGGCGAGGTCTCGGTGGGGATGCCGGTGGTGGTCGACTTCGCCCCTGTGGACGACGAGCGCGAAGCCTTCGCGGTGCCGAGGTTCCGCCCCGCATGATCCTCGACCTGCACAACCACTCCATCAAGTCCGACGACGGGCGCGCAAGGGTCGAGAACTACTGCCAGTGGATCCGCAAGCGCGAGCTGCCCCTCGACGGCCTGGTGCTGACCGAGCACCGCCAGTTCGACACGGAGTCCGACTATCGCAAGCTCGAGGACACGTACGGACTGCTGATCCTCAAGGCCAGCGAGGTGGAGACGGACTACGGTCACGTGCTGGTCTTCGGAGTGAACGAAGACCTGCAGAACGCGTTCGACTTCACGCGAGTGGACCTGCCCCTCGACCTGGTGTTGCGCGAGGCTCGCCGCTGCGGCGCCGTGGCGGCGCCGTGCCACCCGGGTCGGATCAACGTGGGCCTGTGCGCGCACTACGGCGAGCGGGGCGCCGTGGAGGGCGTCGAGCTGATCGAGACCCTGAACGGCGGGAGCCGCTCGGGCGAGGACGATCGGGCGCTCGAGTTGGCGAAGGATCACGGCTACCGCGGCTTCGGCGGCAGCGACGCCCACATCGTCAGTCACATCGGTCGCTGCGCCACGCGGTTCGACGACGAGATCGCGTCCATGGACGATCTGGTGCAGGCGCTTCGTGGCGAACGTTTCGAGGCGATCTCGTGGAAGAGCTGAACCTCGAGGCGCTGAAGGGAGAGTGGGTCGGGGTCGAGTTCGACACCGCCGAGTTCGAGGTCAAAGAGGCCGCCATGGTCGACTGGGCCACCGCGGTGGGCGAGACCGACAGGCGTTTCACCGATCCGGACCACTCGGACTTCCAGGCGCATCCCACCTTCACGACCCAGTTCGTCAGTCGGCGCGTCCTGCCCAAGGGCTTTCCCCGGCTCGGTCGCGGCGGCTTCGACGGCGGCAAGTGCGTCACGTTGCTGGTGCCGGTGCGGGCCGGCGACCGGCTCACCGGCAAGAGCATGATCGCCGACCTCTACGAGAAGACGGGTCGCTCCGGGCGGATGATCTTCCTCGTCCACCGCATGAGCTTCCACAACCAGGCGGGCGAGCGGGTCTCGACCATGGACTGGAAGCTCGTGCAGCAGACCCGGGAGCCGAAGGTCTCGGGATGACGCGGGCGTTCGCCTCTGTGGAGCTGGGCGACGATCTGCCCGAGGTCCAACCCGACGTCTCCATGGAGAACGTCCGGCTCTTCTGCGCTTCGGCGCGCATGCCCTTTGGGCGTTTCACCGACCACGAGAAGGCGCGCGCGGAGGGGCTCCCCGGCGCCATCGTTCCCGGGATCATGAGCCAGGCGCTGCTCTCGGCGCTCGTCCACCGCTGGTCCCCCGGCTGCCGCATCGAGAACATGGACACGATCTTTCGCGCCCCGGTGCTGGTCGACTCGAAGCCGACGTGCCGGGGAGTGGTGACGAACACCGACCCGGAGAGCGAGACGATCGAGCTCGATCTCACCATCGTGAACGAGGCCGGGGAGACGCGCGTGGTCGGAACCGCGCAGGTCCGGCTCTGAATCGCCCTCGGCCGACCGCCTGCCTCAGGCGCGGAGCGCCTCGAGGGCGCGCTCTTCGGCGAAGGCCACCAGCTCGTCGGCGAGGCAGCGGTCCCGGAACAGGACCGGGTCGCCGCCGAAGGCCGCCGCGTCGTCGTGCAGGCACGCGAACTGGGGATACACCACCCGGCGCGGTCCGTAGCTGGCGCACGTCGACGGGGCGATGCGCGTGAGCCGCCCCTCCATCGTCAGGAACGCGATTCCCTTCGCCATGCGGTTGGCGTCCCCTTCGAGCACGGCCAGCAGCTCCGCCGCCGCGGCCATTCGCCGGCTCTCCCGGTGGTGCGATTCGATCCACGGCTCGATCTCGGCGGCCAGCGCGCGGTCTGCCAGCTCCCGCCGCAGCGCGTCCGCCGCCGCGAGCCGGTCCTCCAGGAGCGTCTTCAGGGTCTGCGCCGGCGCGTGTCCCTCGCGCACCTCCCGGATGGCCGCCTCGAGCTCGGCGTCGCGGTCGTCGGGGGAGAGACAGGAGAAGCGGTGCGCGGCCGCGAAGCGGGTGAATGCCTCCGGCGCGCCGTCGCCGAGCTCCCGCGCCGCGTTCCGCCACGACACCTCCGGGTCGTAGCGCTCTGGATCGCGCAGGAAGTCGGCCGCGGTGCGCAGTGCCAGGGCCGAGGCGCGCGGGTGCTGCATCGGGTTCAGCAGCGCGCCGCTGGCGAACGCCGTGAGCCCGGCGTCCCGGCCGCGGTACGGGCCCAGGTGGAGCATGGGCCGCATGGGACCGTCGGCCACCGGCACGTTGTCCCAGAGCAGAAGCCGCCGGCGGAGCGTGGCGGCGCGGCGCTCGGCCTCCGCGCGCGGGATCGTCGGGCTGACCACGGTGCGCCCGGTCCAGGCCACCTCGATCGCCGGATCGAGCGAGCTGCCCAGCTCCTCGAGGTAGGCGGTCGGCTCGGTTCCCATGTAGTCGGTGGGGACCAGGACCAGGGTGATGTCTGGGCCGAGGGCGCGGATCAGGTCGTGGGCCAGCTCGGTGTGGGCGTGGGCCAGCGAGCGGAAGGCGCGGCGGTCGCCGTCGTGGGCGAGCGCGGTCGGCACGTCGTCGAGCGCGAGGCCGAAGAAGCGCGCCCCGAGCTCGCGGAAGGCCAGGAGCTTGCCGGCCAGCGCCTCGCGGTCGGCGCTCGAGCCGTACTCGATCGAGAGACCGGGCGACAGGGCGAAGCCGACGTCCACCCCGGCCTTCGAGCCGCAAGCCACCAGCTCGGCGAACTCCTCCATCGTCTCCCCGGGGTACGGTGTCCGCCACTCGGCTCGGTGGAGCGGGTCGTCCTTGGGCGCGTACACGAAGCGGTTCATGCCCCAGCGGCCCAGGCGCTCGACCAGCCACAGGCGGTCGGCATGGGCGTAGGGCGGCCCGTAGTAGCCCTCGATGACGCCGCGGTGGATGAACTCGCTCACGCGCCCCCCGGTTCCCTCTTGGAACATACTGGAGCGGTTTCCCGAACGCAGATTCGGTTATACTCGGGCCATGAGCACGAACTGGGAAACCGCCGACATCCTCAAGTGCCCGATGGAGATCTGCTGGCAGTTCGACTACGAGATCGACATCCAGAAGCTCCGCAACCTCTACTCCAAGTCGAAGCGCGCCCAGTGGGACGCGGAGCTGGACATCGACTGGGACCAGGAGATCGATCCGGGCAAGCCCATCGTCGACAACGGGCGCTTCGCGTACGATCGCATCCCGCTCTTCCAGAAGCTGTCCTCCAGCCAGCGCGAGACCTTCACGGCGCACTCGGCGGCGCACCTGCTCTCCCAGTTCCTGCACGGCGAGCAGGGCGCGCTGATGACCTCGGCAGCCCTCACCCACGCGGTGCCCGACTACGAGGGCAAGCTCTACGCCGCGTCCCAGACCATGGACGAGGCCCGGCACGTCGAGGTGTACGAGCGCTTCATCCGCAAGCTGGCCATCGTGTACCCGATCTCCCCGTGGCTGAAGGAGATCATCGACGTCACGCTCCAGGCGGACCACTGGGTGAAGATCGCAATCGGCATGAACATGGTGGTGGAGGGGCTCGCCCTTGGCGCCTTCCACAACATGCGTCGCGCCACCACCTGCGAGCTGCTGCGCCAGATCACCGAGAATGTCCTGCGCGACGAGTCGCGCCACGTGGCCTTCGGCAACGTCTATCTGACCGAGACGATTCGCGACCTGCACGCCGACGACCGCGAGGACATGGCCCAGTTCGCGTTCGAGGCGGTCAAGATGATGTCGGACTCGACGGGCGGTCCCAACGGAGACCGGCCCCCGAAGCCG
>JAPUKG010000331.1 GCA_027295775.1 Pseudomonadota bacterium | reverse complement strand
CCTGGCGGGAGATGGCGCCGATCTCGGACCGGACGACCTCGGCGACGTCGTCCGCCGTGCCGTGGGGCCGACCCGATACCGCCCGCAGCACGGCCAGGCGCTGGGCCGTGACCTGGACCCCGTGTTCGCGAAGGAGGCTGGCTGCGTCGATGGACGGCTGCATGGGCATGATCGCATCGTGTGCCCACTTTTGGACAGTGTCAAGAATTTGTAAGCGGGACGTAGACCGCATGTTTCCGTAGGCATCGAACCAGGGGGCAACTTCGGCGGATCTATGGGGAGACCTCGACGAGCCACGGGGTCGCCGTAACTCCGTCACCTATTGAAGTTTTTTGTACAACGAGCTGGTGCCCGGCGAGAACGAGCTCTCGGCCACGCTCTTCATCGAGATCCCGGAGCTGGCCCGGATCCGCCCGGAGCTCGTCCAGCGCTTCGCGGCGGAGCTCGCAGAGCGTCACGGCGGCTGCCGAGTCGAGACCGACGTCCGCACGGGCCCGGCCGCAAAGCTCCGGTTTCGCCTGATCGCCGTGCCCGCAGCCCAGGGCGCGAGCAGGCCTACCGGCCCGCCGGACTACCGACCGCCGTCGTCGGCGCCCACGGCCATGCGCACCAGCGAGCGCACGACCATGCTGCGCTGGGCGCCGCCCACGAGCGTCACCAGCTCCTCGTAGAGCGTCGGGTCGTTCAGGAGCAGCCCGAGCGTGCCCTTGCCGCTGTCTACCTTGGCGAGGATCTGGTTCAGTCGGGCGCCCGCCTCGAGGGTCTTGCGCACCAGGTCCTGCTCCGAGGTGGGCTCGAAGATCAGGGTGTGCAGGATCCCCTCGCCGACCTTGATCTCCTGGAGGATGTCCTCCAGCGTCGCCAGCGAGCGCTCGATGCTCTCGACCCCGCCCCCGCCGTACGGGTCGTAGACCACGCTGTGCAGCAGCCCGCTCCCGTCCTTCACCTCGAGGATCATTTCGCTCACCGCCGAAACGGCCTCCGCGGCCTTCGCGCCGCCGCGGCCCTCGGCAAAGGCGTCGACCACGCCGTTCACGTTCTCCGCCAGCTCCGAGATATTGTCGAGCGCGCGCGTTCCCTTGGCCACCACCTCCGACAGGTTGGTGGGACTGATGGTCTGCAGCTCGCCGCCGTCGGACAGCATCTCGGCGTCCGCGGAGCCCACGCTCAGCTCGATGTAGCTGTCGCCGAGCAGGCCGATGGTGCCAATGCTGGCCATCGAGTCCGCGCGGATGCGCGGCTGCACGCTGGTCTCGATGCGCAGCACGGCGCGCAGGGGCGCCGAGATGTCCTCCGCGTCGAAGCCCACGCTCTCGACGCGGCCCACCTCCTTGCCCGCCAGCCACACCGGCGCCCCGGGGATCAGGCCGAGCACGTTCTCGAAGTTCGCCACCAGCCGGTACTGGGGCGTGAAGATCCCGCGATCCGAAGAGAGCAACAGGATCGCCATGGCCAAGGTGGCCAGGGTGGCGATCAGGAACCCTCCGACGACGAGACTCAGGCGGTGATCACGCTCCATGAGCAGTTTCCCCCGTGCTGGGTGCCGAGACCCCTTCGGCCCGGCCCGCCAGGAACTCCCGGACGTCCGCATTCCGCGAGCGGCGCATCTCCTCCACGCTTCCTTCGGCCACCAGGTGACCGTCCTTCAGTAGCGCAACCCGATGTGAGATCGCGAAGCAGAGCGCCAGGTCGTGGGTGACGACCACCGACGTGACCCGCAGCCGCTCCTGGAGCGAGCGGATCAGCTCGCCGATGCGCCCGGCGTTGGCGGGGTCGAGGCCGGTGGTGGGCTCATCGTACAGGATCGCCTCGGGCTCGAGGGCGATCGCGCGCGCCACGCCGACGCGCTTGCGCATGCCCCCCGAGAGCTCCGCGGGCATCAGCCACTCGGTATCCTCGAGTCCCACGGCCTCGAGACATTCCGCCACCCGCGCCGTCACGCGTTCCTCGGGCCAGCGCCGGTGCTCGCGCAGCCCGTACGCCACGTTCTCGTACACCGAGAGCGAGTCGAAGAGCGCCGCCCCCTGGAAGACGAAGCCGATCCGCCTGCGCACGTCCACCCACTCCTCTTCGGAGAGGTCGGTCACCTCTCGACCCGCCACGAACACACAGCCCCGGTCCGGGTGCAGGAGGCCGATCATGTGCTTGAGGGAGACCGACTTGCCGGAGCCCGAGCCCCCGAGCATGGTGAAGATCTCGCTGGGCCGGATCGTGACGTCGATGCCCCGGAGCACGTGGTTGGCGCCGAAGGACTTGTGCACGCCCCGCAGCTCGATGAAGCCCGTCTCGCTCATAGAATGATCATCAGCTGACTGAGGAAGAAGTCGAGGATGAAGACCGAGATCGACGCAGTCACCACCGCCTGGGTGGTAGCCCGCCCGACGCCCACCGTGCCTCCCTCGGTGGTGAGCCCTCGGTAGCAGCCAACCATCGCGATGGTCCAGCCGAAGAAGAACGTCTTGGTCACGCCCTGGGCGAAGTTCTCGAGGTTGACGGTAGCCAACACGGTCTGCACGTAGAAGTTGGAAGAGATGCCGTACTGGGTGGCGATGACCAGACCGCCAAATACGCCCATGAAGTCCGCGAGAATCGTGAGCAGAGGGACACCCAGGGTGAGCGCCAGCACCCGGGGCAGCACCAGCTTCTGGACCGGGTCCGCGCCCAGCGCCCGGATCGCGTCGACCTGCTCGGTGACTGCCATCGAGCCGATCTCAGCGGTGATGCCCGCGCCCACCCGCCCGGACACCATCACCGCGGTCAGCACCGGACCGAGCTCCAGCACCTGGGCCAGGCCCACGAAGCTCCCGGTGTACGCCTTGGCGCCGAAGCGCGTCAGCGAGACCACCGTCTGGAGGGCCAGCACCATGCCCGTGAAGAGCGCCGTCAGGATCACGATGCTGGTCGAGCGGACGACAGTGGACTCGAACTGCTGGAGCACCGCCCGCCACGGGAAGTGGGGCCGCGACATGGAGCGCACGGTGCGCGCGGCCAGCAGGCCGAAGCCGCCGAAGTCGTCGAGCAGCGCGAGGACCCGATCTCCGAGGGCGGCGACGCGGCTGACCGGAACGGGGGAGGTCATCTCGACACCTCCGGCATCGGATCGGGTGTTCCCTCGTCTGAACTTCGCTCGCCTTTGGCTCGCTGCACGCGGGCTTCGCCCGCTTGCCTCCACTCCTGCCACCAGAGGTCGAAGGTCTGCTCCCTCGACTCGGCGGGCATGGGGGTCACGAGAATCCAGTCGAACACGCAGAGGTCCCGGTGCAAGGTGACGGACTTGATGCGCACGACCCGGCCCGACTCCACTGTGTCGAAGGTCTGGCTCCAGCCGGGGCTGCCGTCCACCAGCGCGGGTCCAGACTGCTGGAGTGCCCGCTCCTCGATCCCGAACAGGAGATGGCGTGCCAGGATCATGACGGGCGCCTCGCTGTCTTTGCTGCTGCACCGGGAGAGCAGGGTCATGGTGGCCCCGTCGTTGCGAAACGCCAGATCGGCCCCGTCCAGATCGAAGCGGACCCAGGGACCCTCTTCGCCGCCGCCGCCGGGCGCGGAAATCCGGTAGTCGAGCACGCGGTGGTGGAAGACCCGCTCCGACCCCTTCCCGCTGGCCACGACGTCTCCGGCGCACCCCAGGAGCCAGAGCGCCGTCATGGTGACCGGCAGTCCGGCGCGGAGCCGGACACGCCCCCCCGTGGTTCCATGCCGCATCGCCGGTCGAAGCTACCAGAACCGTGGCCCGCCTTGACTGGGCGCCCGCACCCCGGTACTCCGCTCGCCATGCTCCGATCCCTCGACCCGCCCCTGGTCCTCGCCAGCCGCTCCCCCCGGCGGCGCGAGCTGCTGGCCGGCGCCGGGGTGCCTCTCGAGATCCGCGCTGCCGACATCGCCGAGGACGCCCAGCCCGGCGAGTCCCCGGAGGCCACCGCCCTCCGGCTGGCGTCGGAAAAAGCCCTCGCCGTGTCGGACGCCCTCGAGCCCGGCACCCGGCGCTGGGTGCTCGGCGCCGACACCCTGGTAATCCTCGACGACGTGCTGCTCGGCAAGCCGCGAGACGCCGCGCACGCCGTCGAGATGCTGAGCCGGCTGGTCGGCCGGCAGCATCGGGTCGTCACCGGCGTGGCGCTGGTCGACAGCCGGACACGGGCGGTGCGCGCCATCTCGGTGGAGACCCGAGTGGTCATGCGGCCCGCCGCGCCCGACGAAATCCGCGCCTATGTGGCCACGGGGGAGCCCCTGGACAAGGCCGGGGCCTACGCGATCCAGGGCGGGGGCAGGCGCTTCATCGAGCAGGTGGAGGGGAGCGAAACCAACGTCATCGGCCTGCCCCTGGAGGAGACCCTCGACCTGATGCGCGCCACCCTGGCAGCCAAGCCCGGGCGAGACCGTCGCGCAGTGAGCCCACCCGAGGCTTCGCCTCGGGTGAGGCGAGCGAAGTCCAGAAGGGAGACCGACCCGTGATTCCCGAAGCGCTCGAGGCGGAGATCCGCGGGCGCGTCGAATCGGTGCGCGCGCGCATCGAGGCCGCCGCGGCCCGCGCCGGGCGCTCGCCCGAGGAGGTTACCCTGGTCGGGATTTCGAAGCGTCAGGCGCCGGAGCGCGTCGCCGCCGCCGTCCTGGCCGGGGTCGCCCACCTGGGCGAGAACTACGTCCAGGAGGCGCGCGGGAAGCGGGCGGCGGTGGAGGATCTGCTGCGCGGCCGGGGGGCGCCGGCGCCCTGCTGGCACATGGTCGGGGGCCTGCAGCGCAACAAGGCCCGCGACTCGGTCCAGATCTTCCGGGTGATCGAGACGGTCGACCGGGCGCCGCTGGCGGTGGAGCTCGACCGGCGCGCCGGCGCCGCCTCGGCGGTGATCCACGTCCTCCTCCAGGTGAACCTCTCCGGCGAGGACCAGAAGGGCGGGACCGAGCCCG
>JAPUKG010000330.1 GCA_027295775.1 Pseudomonadota bacterium | reverse complement strand
GGCGTCGCCCGTGGGTGGCTGGTCAATCCGGTGGGGAATGCCCGCCTCGCTCATCACCTCGGAGAAGGCGCGTGCCCACATCACCGAAGTGATGCGGATCGCCACCAGCTCGGGAGCTTCCGCAAGCTCGGTCGGCGCCGTGGCCTCGTCCGAGTGCACGAGATCGACGCCGCAGTCGCTGCAGCGATCGACGCCAGGACGGTAGACGCAGCGGCAGCGGGGACAGATCTTCTCGCCGGGGTTCACGGTGGACCGAGCTCCTCTGGCCTGTAGGCGATGCAGTCGATCTCGACGGCGGCTCCGATCGCGAGGGCCGAGCAGCCGACGGTAATTCGCGCTGGCGGATCGTCTCCGAAGAACGCCAGGTACGCCTCGTTCATCTCCGGGAAGGTGGCCATATCCGTCAGGAACACGTTTACCTTCACCACGTCCTGCTTTCCCGCGCGGGCGCCGGCCAGGATGCGCGCGATGTTCTCCAGGGTCTGGGCGGTCTGGGGGCCGGTGCCGCCCTCGACCAGCTCGAAGGAGTCCGCCCGGGTGCCGAGGGTGCCCGACACGAACACGAAGTCGCCCGCCACCGTGGCGTGACAGAACGCCGGCAGCCGGCCGAGTCCGGAGACGTTGAGCTTCTCGATCGCGGTTGTCATCAGTCTGGGTACTCCACTTCGACGACGGGCGCGGTCGGAACGGACTGGCAGGTCAGGATCAGTCCCTCTGCCAGGTCCGTCTCGTCGAGTACGTCGTTGGCCTTCATGTGCACGGTTCCCCGGACGAGCTGGGCCATGCACGATCCACAGTATCCCTCCTCGCAGGCGAAGGGCGGTTCCATCCCCGCCTCCCGCGCCAACTGCAGCAGGGTCCGGCCGGGTTGCGCCGTCATCTCACGCTCCCGGCCGTCCAGGCGGATCACGACCCGCTCGGCGGACGCGGCACCCGGCACCGACAAGTCGATGGCTCCCGGCTCGCTCGGCGCAGCGGGGTCAAGCTCGAAGCGCTCGATGAAGATCCGCTCCGCCGCCGCCCCGAGGTCGAGGAGGGTGCTCTCCACCGTCTCCATGAAGGGCCCGGGGCCGCAGATGTAGTGGTCGCCGTGGACGTCGGCGCCGGCGTAGCGCGCCACCGCGGCGCCGTCGACGAAGCCCTCCTCCACGTCGAGCCGGTGCACCAGCTCGAAGCGGTCGGGATGGCGCGCGGCCAGGGAGGCGAGCTCGTCCGCGAAGATGATGGACTCCCGGTCGCGGTTGGCGTAGACGAGCTTGACGCGCCGCTCGGTCGTGGCGAGCGCGCTCTTGACGATCGAGATGACGGGGGTGATCCCGCTGCCGCCGCTGAACAGCACGATCACGGCGTCGCTCTTGCGCAGGCAGAAGAGGCCGGCGGGACGCATGACCTCGAGAACGTCGCCTTCCCGGAGCGCGTCGTTGATCCAGTTGGAGACCCGCCCGTCCTCGACCCGCTTCACCGTGACCTTGTGCTCCGTCTCGGTGTCGGGCGAGCTCGCCAGCGAGTAGCAGCGCACCAGACGCGCGCCGTCCACCGCGATCCGAAAGCTCAGGAACTGACCTGCCCGGTAAGCGAAGCGCTCCCGCAGCGCCTCGGGCACCTCCAGCACCAGGGACCGCGCGTCCGGCGTCTCGGGAATCACCCGGGCGATGCGCAGCGGGAACCAGGGGCCGGTGAATTCGACGCCGCCTGTCTCCAGCCCCAGCTGTGGCTGGAGCTGCGGGAGCCGCGTATCGAGCCGCGCAGGCGGGTTCTGGGAATCGCTGGAGGACATGGGCACTCGCGGGCTCGGGCCCGGCGGAGCCTAACGTGCCGTCGTCACGGTGAAAAGGTTGGGCGGCGGTGGACCTTTCGGACCGGTCCTCGACAGCTTCCCGTCCTCCGGGGAGCCCGGGCACGCAGCGCCACCGGAACGGCGGGATCGACGCTACACTGCCGCCGTTTCGCGCCCCCACGATCTCATCGCCCGCGGGCGGGCCTAAATACCCCCAGACTCGCCGGCGGCTGTGGCCGGCGAGGGCAGACACGAGATGTGCCTCGAACCTCCGCAGGGCCCCGGGCGGGCCCGATGGAAGCCGTGGATCCCCTGGACTGCCGCGCTCCTGATCGCGACCGGCGGCGGGGCAGGGTTCGCGGCGGGTCTTCCGCGGGCTCCCGAGCCTCCGCTGGTCGCCGAGGCTCCCGCGCATCCAGCCGGCTTCGAGCTGCTGCTGCGTTCCCCGATCAGCGACGATGGCGAGCGCCAAGCCCGGATCGAGGCCCACCGGCCGCCGCCCGTGGACGCGGGCCCGGGGACGCCAGCGTCACTGCGCACCCGGCAGGATGCCCAGGCTCGTTCCGCCGCCCTGCTCGAGGCCGCCGGCGACGCGCTCGGTGCCCGCGACGCCTACGCCCGGGCCATCGGTCTGGGACGCGATGATGCCGCCGCTTGGCGGGGCCTGGCCCGGACGCGGGCGAGGACCGGGGATGCGGCCGGGGCCGAGGCCGCCCTGCTGGCCGCCCTCGCGTTCGAGTCCTCGCGGGCCGACGCCTATCTCGAGCTGGCCGA
>JAPUKG010000033.1 GCA_027295775.1 Pseudomonadota bacterium | reverse complement strand
TGCATTCGAAGCTGCTGGCTCCGGCGAGGGAATCACGATGTCGCGAGATAATCCCTATGCGGATCCGCCGCTAGAGCTCCGCATCGACTACATCTTCATTGGCCGACCCCGGCCGAACGGCGCGGGACGTGTCGAGGAGTGCCGGGTCGTTGCCAATGAAAGCGTAGACGGCGCCTACCCCTCCGATCACTACGGCGTCTTCGCGACCTTCTCGCGGGGATCGCCGAGCGCCGCGGCGGGCTAGAACCTCCGGCGCGAAGGTCTGCCCCGGTGCGCTCGGATCGGGGTCAGGTGGGGCCCCCGACCTCCCGCAGCGCCCGTCGCGTGGCGAAGAGAGTGATCCATCCGGCCAGGGCCAGGCCGGCGCACCACTGGAGCATGCGGGCCACACTCTCGAAGTCGCTCTCTCCCTCGCTCACGGGCCCGCCCCCGACACCGCCCAGCCCGCTCAGTGCGAACAGCACGGCGGCGTAGCCGAGGCGCCCGGCCAGGCTGTGGATCGAGAGGTAGGTGGCGCGCTGCGCCTGGGGTACGCGCGGGGTCACGGCGGCGTGCACGATCACGTTGCTCACGGCCGAGTAGCTGCTGCGCAGCAGCAGGAGCGCCAGCACCAGCGGATGCACGACGGCCGCCATCACCCCGATCAGCAGGGTCTGAAAGGCGGTCATGCCCAGCAACGTTCGCCCGACGCCGAAACGGTCGCGGAGTCGCACGCTCTGCGCCGCGGCGAACGCCGCCACGAACGCGAAGCTCGCGGTGAGCAGCCCGGTGGCGAGCGGCGTGGTGCGGGTGTTGCGGACCGGCTCGTCCAGCACAGCCGCGACGTAGGGCTGGGCGAACTCGTACGGCACATGCTCGAGGGTGATCTGGAGCACGACGAAGGCAAAGAGCCAGGCCAGCGTCGGACGCCCGAGCAGCCTCAGGCACTGGCCGATCTGCGCGCGGAGCCCATCGTCGGCCCAGCCCGACGCCTCTCGAGGGGGCTCCTTCATGCGCAGGGTCACGCCCAGCAGCACGATCGCGAACAGCGCCGAGAAGAGATACGAAAGGCGCAGGTCCCAGACGCCGGCTGCGCCGCCGACGATCGCAGTCGCACTGGCCACCAGGTAGCCGTTGCGGGCGAGCCGTGCCTCGCGTGCGGCGAACTCCTGTTCGCGACCCAGCGCCTGCAGCGAGTCGAAGTGGAACGACTCGTCGGTCCCCGAGCGGCTGGCATAGCCAAAGGCCAACGCCGCCTGGGCGGCGGCGAAGAGCGCGAAGCTGTCGCCCGCGCTGAGGAAGAGGATGAACGACACCAGAAAGCCCAGCGCGGAGAGCCGCAGCGTGACCGCGCGGCCGACGCGATCGCTCAGATAGCCCGAGGGCAGCTCCAGCAGGACGACGGACAGGTAGTAGATGGATTCGAGCTGGAGGACGCGGTCGATGGGAAAGCGGGCGATGAAGTAGAGGAAGAAGATGGGCGCCCAGAAGTAGGCCCGGCTCAGGGGGAGATACCACTGGTAGAGAGCGAGATTGCGCTCGAGCGCCGGGGGCTCCATCGCTCTCGAGGGTCAGCCGAAGCGGGCCTTGAGGTCGGCCGTGAGCGCGGCCAGCACGTCGTCGGGCACATCGTGCCGCGAGGTGATGTCCGGCGGCCCGGGCCAGGCGGCGTCCCGAAACGCGACGCCGCTGTACTCCCGCTCCGATTCGTAGCGCGGGATCACGTGAAAGTGGACGTCCGGGTCCACCATCATGAGCATCAGGTAGTTGATCTTGTCGTAGGCGAAGGCGTCGGACAGGACCGCCTCGATGCGGGACGTGGCCTCCACGAGCTCGGCGCCAGCTTCCCGGCTGATCTCTCCGAAGCGACTCACCGCGTCCCGACACACGAGCACCAGACTGCCGAGTGTGACCTGGGCGGGGCGCACCAGAACCGCCCACCGGTCGAGCTCAGCGACCAGGCTCCCGGGGTAGCCGAACTTCTCCGCCGTCGTGTTCACGGCCGATCCTCCTCCGGCGCGGGCGGCAGCCCAGCAGGGGCCCGCCTTGCTAGGGGTCCTGCAACAGCTCGTCGATCCGGCGCTGGATCTCCTCGTCGGTCAGCCTGAGCACGATGGTCTTGATCCGATATTCAGGCGCGCTCGCGTCGCTCTTGTGGTCGGCGTTCTTCTCGATCGAGAAGGCCAGCACCCGGTCCGCGGGAATCGCCCCGACGGCCCTGGTGAAGCCCTCCTGGGTCCCGGAGTTGTCGAGCCCCGTGCCCCGCGAGCTCTTGATCACCGTGCGCGAGAGCACCGAGCCCTCCGGCTTCACGGCGAACGCCCGCTCCTTCCGGGCCTTGATGTCGCTCGGCGCCTTCCCGCCCACGGTGGACCCGCCGAACCCCCCGGCCTTGGTGCTCGTCACCAACACGACGAAGGTCTGGCTGGCCTCGTCGTAGCTCACGAACTTGCCCTCGATGCCGTACCGCTTGGCCCGGCCCGCGGCAGCGGACTCGTCCGCACCCGGACCCAGCAGGAGCCCGCACGCGAGTGCGCCCGCGACGAGCGCCCTCCTGCCACCCTGATGGAACACGCCCTCTCCTTT
>JAPUKG010000329.1 GCA_027295775.1 Pseudomonadota bacterium | reverse complement strand
GGCGTCACCGAGGTGGTGCTGCGGCTGCCCTCGGCGCCGCGGGACCGGGTCCTGCCGGTCCTCGACGACTACGCGCAGTACCTGTAGCGACGCCCGCCCAGCCGTCCGACGGTCCAACCGTCCGATCTGCCCGGCCGAGCTTCGAGTGCATGCCGATCCAACTCACTGCGTGTTCGCGTGCGCGTCGGCACGGATGGCCTCGCCCAGGGCGCCGACCCGGTCACGATACTCCGATCGCGAGCGGCAGGGGACGTTGATCGCCACCCAGGTGACACCCAGCGCGTGCAGCGACACGACACTCTCGTGCAGCTGCGCGGCGTCGACCGCGCCCATGCTGCGAATCTCGAATCCGAAGGGAACGAAGCCGATGTCGAGGGGTGCGCTCCGGCCGACGGCCGCGGCGTGCTCCCGCGCGTAGCCGATCCGCGCTTCCAGGTCTTCGAGGCTCTCGATGGACGCGGTGCGGATGTGGGCGGCCATCCGTCGCGGCGCGGGAAAGGGGAGCCAGCCGTCGGCCAGCTCGACCGCCCGGCGGATCGCCCGGCGGCTGTTGCCGCCCACCCAGATGGGCGGGTGGGGCTTCTGCACCGGCCGGGGGAGCTGGGTGTTGCCGGCGGCCTCGAAGTGCCGGCCGCGCATGGCGACTCCCTCCTCGCCCCAGGCTCGTTTGATCGCGATGATGGCTTCGTCGCTGAGCTCGTTGCGCTCGGCGAAGTCGACGCCCAGGGCGGCGAACTCACTCTCGAGGTAGCCCGCCGCGACGCCCAGGATGAGCCGGCCGCCCGACAGCGCATCGAGGCTGGCCGCCGCCTTGGCCACGAGGAACGGGTTGCGGTACGGCAGCACGAGCACGTTCGTCTGCAGGCGCAGCCGCTCGGTCGCGGCCGCGGCGAACGACAGGGCCACGAACGGGTCGACGGTGTGGTGCCCGCCCGCGGCCAGCCAGCGGTCGTCTGGCACCGGATGATCGGTCACGAACGCGGCGTCGAAGCCGGCGGCTTCGGCGGCGCGCGCGCACTCCGCCACGGCCTCGGCGCTGACGAACTCGGCGCCGTATTCCACGCGGTCTGTGGGAAGCTGCACGGAGAAGCGCACGGCGGCGCAGGATACTCGGCCCCCCGCCGAGGGCAACGCCGCCGGTCCGGTGTTGGCAGCGCCCGGGCCGCTCCGTATGCTACGCACCTCCCGGGAGGCCCCCCTTGGATCTGCGCTACTCGGAAGCCGACGAGAAATTCCGCGCGGAGCTCCGCTCGTGGCTCGCCTCAGAGGTCCCCGCCCACGGTGTGCCCCCGGCCGCCCACGACTGGTCGGCCCGCCGCGCCTATGACACCGACTGGCAGCGCAAGCTCTACGACGCCGGCTACGCCGGCATCAACTGGCCCGCGGAGTACGGCGGGCGCGACGCGTCGCTCACCGAGCAGCTCGTCTACTACGAGGAGATCGCCCGGGCGAAGGCGCCGTACATCGGTGTCAATTTCGTCGGCATGCTCCACGGCGGGCCCACCCTGATCGCCGAGGGAACCGACGAGCAGAAGGCCGCCCACCTGCCCCGCATCCTGCGCGGGGACGAGGTCTGGTGTCAGGGCTTCTCGGAGCCGGCCGCGGGCTCGGACCTGGCCTCCCTCAAGACCAGCGCCATACGCGACGGCGACCACTACGTGGTCAACGGCCACAAGATCTGGTGCTCGTTCGCCCAGGCGGCCGACTTCGGCGAGCTGCTGGTGCGCACCGATCCCGAGCTGCCGAAGCACCGCGGCATCTCCTGGCTGATCCTGCCCATGGACGCGCCCGGGATCGAGATCCGTCCGCTGAAGACCCTGATGGGCGAGGGCGAGTTCAGCGAGGTCTTTCTCGACGGGGTGCGGGTGCCGGTCGAGAACCGCGTGGGCGACGAGAACGACGGCTGGCGGGTCACCAACGTGACCCTGCGCTTCGAGCGCGGCACCGCCTTCGCCAGCGACATGGTCCAGCTCCAGCAGTTCGTGGCGGAGCTGGTGGAGGTGGCCAAGAAGATCACGCGCTGGGACGCGACCGCCTGGGACGACAAGGTCCTCCGGCGCGAGCTCGGACACATGGCCGCCGAGCTGGACGGACTGTGGGCGCTGGTGAAGCTCTCGGTGAGCGAGGCGAGCCAGACCGGTGTGCCGGGACTCGTGGGCTCGGCCATCAAGCTCTACTACACCGAGCTCTACCAGCGGATCGCGGAGCTGGCCATGCGGCTGTTGGGCCGCGCGGCGCTCTCTCGCGAGGACCTGGATGGGCTGCCCAACCAGGTCGTGCTGAAGCGCGCGATGCAGTCGCTGTCGCTCACGATCGCAGCAGGCACCTCGCAGATCCAGCGCAACATCATCTCCGAACGCATTCTCGGGCTCCCCAAGGAGCCCCGGTAGCGAAGGCGGCGCAGTGGACTTCCGGCTGACCGAGGATCAGGAGGCGCTCCGCGACGGGGTGCGCTCGTTCTGCGAGGGGCGGGTTCCCGTCGAGGCGCTGGCAGACCTCGAGAAGACCGGCGGCTTCGACGCGTCGCTGTGGAGCGAGCTGGCGGAGCTCGGTGTCTTCGCGCTCCGGCTGGGCGAGGCGGATGGGGGCGTCGGTCTCGGCACTGCGGACGCGGTGGTCGTCTTCGCCGAGCTGGGCCGCCGGCTCGTGCCCGGACCGCTGGTGTGGAGCCACCTGGCTGCGGGGGCGGGGCTCGTTCCCGGGGCCGGCACCGGCGAGGTGGTGGTGGGCGGCCTGGACTGCACCGCCGGAGAGTCCGGCCCGATCCTGGTGGAGCACCTGGAGAGCCTGCACGCGCTCCTCGTGCTCCAGCGCGACGGCGTCTTCCGGGTCGACCCAAAGACGCTGGATGCGCAGGCGGTGGCCACGCCGACCGATCCCCTGACGCCGCTCCATCACGTAGCGACCCTGCCCGCCGGAGATCGCGTGGGCGACGCCGACGACGCGGCGCGGCTGCGCCTCGAGGGCGCGGCGCTGACGTCGGGCCTGCTGCTCGGCATCGCCCAGGAGACCCAGGCGCTGGCGGTGGCCTACGCGATGGAGCGCGAGCAGTTCGGCCGGCCGATCGGGTCGTTCCAGTCGATCAAGCACATCCTGGCCGACATGTACGTGCGCCAGCAGATCGCGCGGGCGGCGGTCTACGCGGCAGGCGCCACGCTGGACGATCCCGAGGTCGGCGACGTGGCCCGGGCGATCTCGTCCGCCAAGCTCAACGCCGGCGAGGCCGCCATGAAGAACGCCCGGGCC
>JAPUKG010000328.1 GCA_027295775.1 Pseudomonadota bacterium | reverse complement strand
CGGTGTACGCACTGCGCGCGAATCTCGAGCAGCTCAACGAGGCCGGCACGACAGGGGTCGGGCCCATCCACTTTGCGGGCGGGCTGGCTCACAACGCGAACCTGTCTCAGCTGCTCGCGGACGTGTGTGATGCCGAGGTCTCGGTGCCATCGGTGCCGGACGCAACGGCGATCGGCGCAGCGCTGTGTGCGGGGGTCGGCGCCGGCGTGTTCAGCGACCTCGAGCAGGCCGCCTCCGCCTGTCTCGCCGAGTCACGCCGTCATGTCCCCGAGGCTTCCGCGGTCGCCGGCTATCGCGAGGCCTACCCGGTCTGGTGCGAAGTCCGGCAGGCACAGGCCGCGGCGCGGCAGGCGGCCACGGGCTACGCGCTGCGCCACCTGATGGCGGGCGGCGCGGGGGACGCATCCGCCGCGGGCGTGCCGCGCCCGAACGTGCTTGTGGCATCGGACATGGACGAGATGAGCCTCGCCTCACTGCGCGAGCTCGCCGAGGTCGAGTACGCGAGCTTCCGCGACGCCGGCCGGCTGCTGACCGGCGATGCACTCGCCGAAGCGGTGAAGGGTGTGCAGGTGTTCGTCACCGAGATCGACCTGGTGAACGCAGAGGCGCTGGTGCAGTGCCACGACCTGCGGCTGATCGTCTGCTGCCGCGGCGACGCGGTGAACGTCGACCTCGAGGCCTGCACGGCGCTCGGCATCCCGGTGCTGAACACGCCCGGGCGCAACGCCGACGCGGTGGCGGACCTGACGCTCGCCTTCCTGCTGGCGCTGGCACGCAAGCTCACCTCCGCCGACGCCTTCCTGCACGAGCCCGGCGGCGAAGCCGGCGACCTCGGCCGCCTGGGCAAGGCCTTCGTCACGTTCCAGGGCCGCGAGCTGTGGCGCAAGACGATCGGGCTGATCGGCCTGGGCGCGGTCGGACGAAAGGTGCTGGCACGGCTGCGGCCCTTCGGCGCGCGCTGCCTGGTGTACGACCCCTTCATTTCCGCCGACGCGATCCGCCTCTGCGACGCGGAGCCTGCGAGCCTCGAAGCGCTGCTGAGTGCGAGCGACTTCGTGTCGCTCCACGCTGTCGTCACCGACTCGTCCCGCGGCCTGATCGGCGAGCGCGAGCTCGCGCTGATGCGCGAGGGCAGCTTCCTGGTGAACACCGCCCGGGCGGCGTTGGTGGACGAGGAAGCGCTGGCAGCAGCACTGGCTGCGGGTCATCTCGGGGGTGCGGCCCTCGACGTGTTCTCGGTGGAGCCGCCCGCGTCGGACCATCCGCTGCTGGCGCTCCCGAACGTGATCGCCACTCCCCATATCGGCGGCAACAGCGTGGACGTGGCGGCCCACCAGGGCGTGATCGTGCTGGAGGAGCTCGGACGCATGCTGCGCGGCGAGCGGCCGTACCACGTGCTCAACCCGGAGACGCTCGAGGGCTTCTCCTGGACCGAGCCGCGTCCGGAGCCGCCGCCGGACCTGCTTTCGAAGCTGGGCGACCGGGCCGGACCGGCGGTCACCGACTTGAAGCGGGACGAGGCGAAGCAGTAAGGCGCGGAGGCTTGATCGAAGCGCCCGAACCACCGATCGTTCCGCTCGACTTCGGAGGGCTCCTGTGACACGCCAGCGCATCCGCAAGACGAAGCTCGTGGCCACCATCGGTCCGGCCTGTGACTCGCCCGAGGCCATCAAGGCGATGATCCGCGCCGGCATGAACGTGGCGCGCCTGAACTTCTCCCACGGCACCCACGAGGAACACCGGAAGCGGCTGGAGCGGATCCGGGAGGCGGTGCTCGAGCTCGGCGCCAACGTCGCCACCATGCTCGACACCAAGGGCGTGAAGATCCGCACAGGCCGGGTCGAGGGCGGCGTCGTGCTGCTGGAGACCGGCGCCGACTTCTCGCTCTACACGGACGGCCGCGTCGGGGATGCGCGCGGCGTCGCCATCTCGTACCCGCAGCTGGCGAACGAGCTGGAGCCGGGCACCAGCGTGCTGCTCGACGACGGGGTGATCGAGCTCGTGGTGAACGCCATCGAGGAAGGCGGGGTCCGCTGCCGGATCCGGCGCGGCGGCCGTCTGCGAGACCGGCGCGGCGTGAACGTGCCGGGCACGTCCCTCGGCATCCCGTCGATGAATTCCGAGAACCGTGCCGACCTGCTCTTCGCCATCGAGAACGACATCACCTACATCGCGGCCTCCTTCGTGCGCCACACGGGGGACATTCGGGAGATCCGCCAGCTGCTGCAGGAGCACGGGTCGCAGATTCCGATCGTGGCGAAGATCGAGAGCGCCGAGGGCGTGGCCAACCTCGACGACATCGTCGCCGAGGCCGACTGCATCATGGTCGCGCGGGGCGATCTGGGCGTGGAGATGCCCGTTCAAGAGCTCCCGATCCTCCAGAAGAAGATCATCCGAGCCACGGTGATGAACGGCAAGGCCGTGATCACCGCGACCCAGATGCTCGACTCGATGCAGCGGCAGCCCACGCCCACCCGCGCCGAGGTGACCGACGTGGCCAACGCGATCCTCGACGGCACCTCGGCCGTGATGCTCTCGAACGAGACCGCGGACGGCGCCTATCCGGTGGAGGCGGTGCGCACCATGGCAGCGCTGGCACTCCAGGCCGAGGAAGCCCTCGAGGAGTACGGGCACCTGCAACACATCCTGCCCGGTCCGGCGAATGTCGTGACCGAAGCGGTCTCCCAGGCGGCGATCACGATGGCCAACCATCTGCAAGCCGCCGCGATCATGGCGCTGACCGAGAGCGGCTTCACAGCCCGCTCGATCTCCAAGTACCGACCGAGCTGCCCGATCCTCGGCGTCACGACCTGGCAGGCCGTACAGCGTCGCATGGCGCTCAACTGGGGCGTCACCGGCATCCTCTGCCCAGGCGAGCAGTCCTCCAACGAAGACCGCATCCGCGCCGGCGTCAAGCGAGCGAAAGAGCTCGGCTACGTCGAACGCGGCGACATCGTGGTGGTCACCGCCGGCGCCCACGGCGAGTCAGGGTCCACGAACCTGATCCGGGTGATCGAGGTCGACTGATCCGCGTCGAGCGGCCTCAATGTGTCGGCTCGGATCGAGAGAAGCGTCTCACGCCGCCGACGAACGTCTGCTCGACGACGACCCGCGAGAGGAGCTCGGGCGGCACCGAGCGGGGATCTTCGGACAACACGACGAAGTCGGCGTACTTCCCTACCGTGATCGATCCTTTGTCCGCTTCTTCGAAGGACGCGTACGCGCCGCCCATCGTGTAGGCGTAGAGCGCGTGTTCGACATCGATGCGCTGGCTTGGACCGTAGACCTTG
>JAPUKG010000327.1 GCA_027295775.1 Pseudomonadota bacterium | reverse complement strand
GCGGCGCTCCTCGCCCGGGGCCCGGAGCCGCCGGGCGGACCGATCCTGTTCTGGAACACGTACAGCGGGATCGACGTGGCGGCGGCGGCGCCCCGCCGGCCCGAGCGCGGGCTGCTGCCCCTCGGCATTCGTCGCGCCGTCGAGCGCGGCGCGCGGAGGGCGGCGTGAGCGAGCTGCCCCGCAGGCACGAGAGAGGTGGCGGGAGCGGGCTGCCCCAGATCGGCCGGCGGGCGTTCCTGGGCGGCGGACTCGCGGCGTCGCTCTCGTGGTGCGCCGGTCTGCGCGCCCTGCCCGCATCCGCCGAGACGCTCGCCGCCGCATCCCCGGAGAGGTTCTTCTCCCGGTCTGAGACCGAGATCCTCACCCAGATCGTCGAGCGCATGGTGGACACCGGGGTGCCCGAGGCGCCCCCGGTGCGCAAGACCCGCGCCATCGAGACCCTCGACCAACTCATGCGCCACGCCGACCCGGCGATCTCGGGTCAGCTCCCCCTGGTGCTCGCGCTCTTCGAGTGGGGTCCCTTCGTCTTCGATCTCACCTTCTCGCGCTTCACGCGCATGACCGACGCGGAGAAGGACGCCTCGATCCGGGCGTGGATGACCAGCTCGCTCACGCTGCGGCGCATGGCCTTCACCGCGCTCCGCAACCTGGCCTTCCTCGGCTACTACAGCCGGGACGAGACCTGGCCCCTGATCGGCTACCGGGGACCGCTCCTCGCCCGGAGGACCCCGTGATCGACACGCTGCAGGACCACGCCGGCGACCTGACGCTCCGCGCCGACGTCTGCGTGATCGGCTCGGGCGCCGGGGGCGCGGTGGTGGCGGCGGAGCTGGCCGAGGCGGGGCGCTCCGTGGTCGTGCTCGAGCAGGGCCACTACTGGACGGCGGTGGACTTCACCCAGCGCGAGGAGGAGATGTTGCCGCGGCTCTTCGAGGAGTCGGGTATGCGCCAGACCGTCGACGGTGCCTTCACGATCCTTCAGGGACGCAACGTGGGCGGCTCGACGGTGCACAACCTCTGCTACTGCTTCCGCGCCCCCGATCCCATCCTGCGCATGTGGCGCGAGGAGCACGGGCTCGACGAGCTGACCGCCGAGGCCCTCGAGCCCTCCTTCGCCCGCGTGGAGAAGAACCTCCACGTGGTGCCGATCCGCGAGGACGAGGTGAACCGCGTAAACCAGGTGGTGCGCGCGGGGGCCCAAAAACTCGGCTACTCCGGCTTCGTCACCAAGCACAACCGCAAGGGCTGCGTCCAGGCCGGCTACTGCATCCTCGGCTGCAGCTACGACGCCAAGCAGTCCATGCTCGTCACCTACGTGCCGCGGGCGGATCGCGCGGGCGCCCGGATCTACGCCAACGCGCGGGTCGACCGGATCGAGGCGGAGGGCGGGCGGGCGCGCCGCGTCCTGGCCCGCATCGTCGGGCCCGACGGAGAGGCCCGCGGCCACATCGAGGTGAAGGCGAAGGTGGTGGTGCTCTCAGCGGGTGCGGTCGCGTCGCCGGACATCCTGCTGCGGAGCGGCCTCGCCGGCAGCTCCGGTCAGCTGGGCGCGAATCTCCACCTCCATCCGTCGGTGATGGCGGCCGGCATCATGGACGACGCCTTCGAGCCCTACCGGGGCATTCCCCAGAGCTACTACGTGGACGAGTTCATCGACCTGGAGCGCGATCCCCACTCCGGGTACGTGCTGATGCCGATCAGCGGCTTCCCCGTCCTCACCTCGTCACTGCTGCCGGGCTTCGGCCGCGATCACTACGAGCTGATGCGGCACTTCGACCGCATGGTGGGACTCCTCGTCCTGCTCCACGACGAGAGCGCGGGCCGGGTCGAGAGCGGCGACGTGCTGGCAAAGCCCCGCATCGAGTACGGCCTCACCGAAAAGGATCGTCGCCAGCTCGCCGAAGGCCTCGTCCACTGCGCCGAGGTGCTCTTCGCCGGCGGGGCCCGGAAGGTCATGATCCCGACCCTGCCCGAGGCCACGATTCTCGCCCCGGGCGACGACCTCTCGGTCATCACCCGCCGCGGCGTGCGCGAGGGCCACATGCCCATCGCCTCCACCCACCCCCAATCGACCTGCCGCATGAACGGCGATCCGTCGCGCGGCGTCGTGAACGCCTATGGCGAATGCTTCGACGTCCCGGGCCTGTTCGTCGCCGACATGAGCGTGTTCCCCACATCGCTGGGCGCCCCGCCCCAGATCACCACCGCCGCCCTCGCCGACCGCACCGCCCACCACATCCTCGGCCGCTGGAAAGAGCTGGGCGGGTAGGAGAGCGCCCGCGCCGCGGCAACGCCGTGCTGCGCGCTCAGGGCTGGGGCTCGGGCTCCAGACCGGCGAAGTAGCGGAGCACGTCGGTCTCGGTGACCAGTCCGACCAGCTTGCCGTCGCCGTCCACCACGGGCAGGCAGCCGATCTTGCGCTCGCCCAGCACGCGCGCAGCCGCCTCCACCGTGTCCTCCTCGCCGATCACGATGGGCGGCTCGGACATCACCCGGGTGATCTCGACGGCGTGGAGGAAGGCGCGCCGCTGCTCGGAGCCGAAGGCGTTCAGGTTCGAGAGCGAGGCGCGCAGGAGATCGCGCTCCGACACCACGCCCACCAGCTCACCGCCGCGCACCACGGGCATGTGCCGCACGCCCCCGAGCGTCATGATGTCCTCGACGGTGGAGAGGCGCTCCTCGGAGCTGATGCGCACGACCTGCGTCTGCATGATGTCCCGGACCAGGGTTCGGGACGGACGCGCCGACGGTGCCCCCGAGGCCGGAAGTCGGTCCGTGCTTTGGTCCACGCCGCGGTCCATAATAGGAGTCTACACCCTGGGGCCTGTCTCTTGGGGCCTCGCGGGACTCTTGGGAAGGAGGAGAACGACTCTGGCCCGGAACGACCACGTCGACGGCCCCCGGCCGCCCCATCCGGACGATTCCGTGTCGGGCGACGATTCCGCGTCGGAGGACGGCACGATCACCCGCGGGCCGGCCCTGCCCGAATTCCTTCGCCGCGCCATGGCCCTCGGCCTCACGGGCTTCTTCAGCACCGAGGAGGCGCTCCGCAAAGCGCTCGGCGACACTCTGCCCCAGGACTGGGTCGACTTCGCGACTCAGCAGAGCGATCGCGCCCGGGCCGAGTTCATCGACCGGCTCTCGGCGGAGTTCGGTCGCATCCTCGAAGAGGTGGATCTGGTCGAGCTGGCGGAGCGGCTCCTCGATGGGCGCACCATCGAGATCTCGGCCCAGATCCGCCTCGGCGACCGCGAGGCGAAGCCCGGGCGGAGGCGGGTCCACGCCAAGGTGCACCTCGAGGAAGGCGGGAAGGAGAAGAAGGGAAAGCGATGAATACCGGCAGACGCTTGCTGGGCTGGGGTGCGGTCCTCGGGGCCCTGGCCTACGCGGCGCTGATCCACCACGGCCTGGGTTACGACGCCGGCCGCCTGGCACCGGCGTGGTGGCACCCGAATCAGTTCCTGCTCTACTGGGAGGGCGCCGAGGCGTTGGAGGAGAACATCGCGCTCGGCACCTTCGTCCTGGCGCTGCCCGCCCTCGCGCTCACCGGGATCGTGTTCGCCTGCACCCGCTCGGCGATCGCGCGGATGCTCGCCTTCTCGTGCGTCGTGGCGGTTCTCCTGTTCAACTTCTACGGCTTCCAGGCCCGGCTGCCCTGGAACTTCTTCTATTGGCGAGGCTCGCTGACCATGGTGTGCACCGCACTCCTGATCGGCGCGGCGGCCGCGTCTCCCTTGCTCGTCACGAGCTGGCTGCGCCGGCACTGGATCTGGAAGCTCGTGCTCTATGTGCCCATCCTGTTCGCGGTGGCCGCTCTGCTGCGCAACGTCACCGGCACCGACGAGAGTCTGGCCTTCAACTTCTCGCCCTGGCCGGCGGTTTCCGTCTTCGGGCTCGAGATTGGCGCCTACGCCGTGGTGGGGTTTCTGCTCGGGATGGCGCTGGCCGCGCTGGGCGCGAGCCAATGGGGCGCTCGCCCCGGCCTGGCGATCCTGCTCTTCGCAGTCGGCCTGGCGGTTCCCTACGCGTGGCTGGAGTCGCGCTTCGGACCGGCCTCCCCCGGGCTGCGCGTCGCGCTGCTCCCGATCGGCGCGCTGCTCCTCGGACTCGCCGCGATCGCACGGGGCGCCTCGCGGGAGGAGCGGCTTCGTCAGCGCTCGGTCGCGCTGGCGCTCGGCGCTGCGCTGGTCTTCCTACCGCTCTTCGTGGGGCGTTCCATGGCGACGGGCGACTACACCGCGACCCGCTTCTTCCGCGCCCAGCAGGTGATCGACGCCCTTGCCGTCCACTACGAGGAGCGGGAAGAGTACCCCGAGACTCTGGACATCCTGGTCGAGGCCCGGTACATCGACGCCATCCCGCGTCCGCGCATCGGCTTCGACATCCTGTACGACTCGGGCTGGATCGAACCCATCGAGTTCTCCTACCAGAACCTCGGCAGCAGCTACGTCCTCGAGTTCGTCTCTACGGAGTGGATTCAGTGTGCCTACAACCCGCCGTGGGTGCCCGACGAGGAGTATGAGGACGACTACGAGTACGAGGACGAGGACGACGAGGCCTGGTCCTGTCCGGGGACCCGTCCGGAGCTCTGGTAGGCGTGAGGCCGACACCGCGCACGCGTCTCTCGGTCGGCGAGCGGATCTATCGCGCGCGACGCGTAGGCACGACCTTCGGGCGGGTGTACCTGGGGATCAAGACCCACCAGTTCATCGAGCGGCGCCTGGGACCGCGGGACATGAAGCGGCGCTGGTCGCGCTTCAACCGCCAATCCGCGGAGTCGATCTACGACACCGCGATCGAGCTGCGCGGCCTGATTCTCAAGGGCTGCCAGTTCCTGGGCTCGCGCGCCGACGTGCTGCCGCCGGAGTACGTAGGCGTCCTCTCCAAGCTCCAGGACCGCGTGCCGCCGCGCTCCTTTCCCGTGGTGCGCGGGATCGTGGAGAGCGAGCTCGACTGCCCACTGGACGCCGTATTCGACTCCTTCGCCGAGGCGCCGATCGCCTCGGCGTCCCTGGCCCAGGTTCACGAGGCCCGGCTGAAGGGGGGGGAGCGCGTCGCGGTCAAGGTGCAGTACCCGGAGATCGCGGCACTCGTACACTCGGACCTGGCCAACCTGAAGGCGCTGTTCCGGGCGGTGGGCTGGATCGAGCGGGACTTCGATCTGATGCCCCTGGTGCACGAGCTCGGCACCTACGTCCCTCGCGAGCTCGACTTCGTGAGCGAGGCCCACAACGCGGAGACCGTAGGGGGGTTCTTCGCGGATCGCGACGACGTGGTCGTCCCCCGAATCCACTGGGAGCACACCACGCGCCGGGTGCTGGTGATGGAGTTCATGGACGGCATCAAGATCAGCGATACCGACGCGCTGCGGGAAGCCGGCGTGGACACGGACCAGGTGATGCGCACCCTGGTCGAGGCGTACTGCGAACAGATCCTGGTGCGCGGCCTCTTCCACGCAGACCCACACCCGGGAAACCTGCTGGTCCAGCCCCGGGGCGACGCACCGCCGCGCCTGGTGTTTGTCGACTTCGGTCTCACCAAGGACCTGCCGCCAGAGTTCCGCCAGGGCATCGTGAGCTTCGCAGCGGCGCTCCTGACCGGGAAGCCGGAAGCCATGGCGCGGGCGCTGGTGGATCTCGGCTTCGAGACCCGGGACGGAACGACGCAATCGCTGCAGGAGATGGCCCGGGTCGTGATCGACGTGGGCAACCGGCTGCGCAACCAGGGCTACGTCGATCCCGGGCTGGTGCGCCGGGCGGGGGAAGAGCTTCCGCGGCTCGCCCGGGAGAACCCGATCGTGCGCATCCCCACCCACGTGGTGCTGTTGGGCCGGGTCGTGGGCCTGCTCTCCGGGCTTGGACGCACCCTCGACGCACGGCTGGACATGGTGAACACCATCCTCCCGTACGCCCTGGGCCGGCGGGCCGCGCCGGCCGGGAAGGAGTGAGCGAGCCGACCCAGCGAGAGCGCTGGGGCATCGACGGCGCCGGCCTGGCGGTGGGGATCTCGCTGGGCGGAGCGGGCCGGCCCGAGGATTGGCAGCAGCTGCTGTTCTGGGTGGACCGCGCCGAGGCGCTGGGGCTCCACTCGGTCTGGGTTCCCGAGATGCACTTCGCACCGGGCGTCAGCGCGTCGCCGCTGTTGACGCTGGCCGCCTTCGCCGCGCGCTCGGAGCGCCTGCGCCTGGGCACCACGTCGCTCCTGCTCCCGATCCACGACCCGGACCGGCTGGCCCAGGAGGTGCGCTCTCTCGACGCGCTGTCTTGCGGGCGGGTGCTCCTCGGCCTCGGCCGCGGCTTCCGCGCACCGCTCTTCGAGGCCTTTGGGATCGACGCGGCGACGAAGCGGGATCGCTTCGACGCCGCGCTCGACCGCATCCTGGAGCTCTGGTCGGGCGATCCGCCCGTGCAGCGGCCCCACCCGCCGCTGGCGGTCGCCGCGTTCGGAAAGAAGGGACTCCTCCAGGCCGCGCGCCGGGGGCTCCCCTACCTGGCATCGCCCGTGGAGCCCGCCGTGCAGATCGTCGAGAACCTGCGCCTGCACCGCGAGAACCTGCCCGACGGCGTCGACCCCGACTCGCTGGTGGTGCCGGTGATGCGCATCGTGCACGTGGCCGAGCACGCCGGCGAGGCCGCCCGGGTGGAGGGCGCCCTCGAGGCCGAGGGCCGCGCCATGATGCGCGGCCGCGTGCCCAAAGCCCTGGCCCGCGCGGCCGCCGCAGATGTCCGGGACCGCGTGGTGGTCGGCACGGTGAGCGAGGTGATCGACCGCCTCGGCGGCTACTGCGAGGAGACGGCCATGGACCTGCTGATCTGCCGGCCCCAGGTGTCGGGCGCCTCCCACGAGGAGCGAGACGCCTCCCTCACCCGCCTGGCCGAGGAGGTCCTGCCCGCGCTCTAGCCCTGCTCGCCTTCCGGCAGATCGCGGGTGAAGGAGAGGAAGGCCATGCTCGGGCGCTTCGAAGACTCGCGCATGGCGAAGTGCATGGAGTCGAAGGTCCAGCCCTCGGCCGTCCAGTCGTTGAGCGCCTTCTCGATCTCCTCGTCGCTGACGGTGCTGAGCTCGACCACCTTGTAGTGAAGGCCCACGCGCGTCCCCTCAGCTGCCGAGCCGCGCGGCCATCGACGCCGCCGCGTAGGTCAGGATCCAGTCAGCGCCGGCGCGCTTGATCGCGACGAGCGCCTCCTCCATGGCGCGCTCGCCGTCGATCCAGCCCCTCTCGGCCGCGGCGTGGATCATCGCGTACTCGCCGGACACGTGATACGCGGCCAGCGGCACGTTGAAGGCCTCGCGCGCCGCGGCCAGGATGTCGAGGTACGGGAGCGCGGGCTTCACCATCAGGACGTCCGCGCCTTCCTCCAGATCGAGCTCGAGCTCGCGCAACGCTTCCCGCCGGTTCGGCGGATCCATCTGATAGGCGCGCCGGTCGCCGAAGCGGGGCGTGCTCTCCGCCGCGTCGCGGAAGGGGCCGTAGTAGGCACTGGCGACCTTGGCGGCATAGGACAGGATCGGAACGTCGGGGAAGTGGTGCTCGTCGAGCGTCCGGCGGATGGTGGCGACCCGGCCGTCCATCATGTCCGAGGGCGCCACCACGTCGGCGCCGGCACGGGCGTGGGAGAGCGCCGTGAGTGCCAGGCGATCGACCGAGGGGTCGTTGGCAACCTCCTCGGCCTCGACGATCCCGCAGTGACCGTGGTCCGTGTACTCGCACAGGCACACGTCGGTGATCACGCACAGCTCCGGCACGTCCCGCTTGAGGCTCGCGACCGCCCGCTGGACGATGCCGTCCGCAGCGTCCGCGCCGCTGCCCTCGCCGTCCTTCGCGGCCGGGATCCCGAACAAGATCACGGCGGGCACGCCCAGGTCCGTGACGCGCTTGGCCTCGTCCACCACCTGGTCGACCGAGTAGCGGAAGACGCCGGGCATGGACGCGACGGCCTCGCGCACGCCACTGCCCTCGACGACGAAGAGGGGCTGGATCAGGTCGTCCCTGGAGAGGCGCGTCTCGCGCACCATCCGCCGGAGGGTCGCGGTGCGGCGCAGCCGCCGCATCCGGGTGGCGGGAAAGCTCATGAAACCTCCTCTCCCCTCTGCGCGTGAACATGCGCCACGATGGCGTCCACCAGGAGCCGCACCTCTGGCCGCTCTGGCACGACACCTGGCTCGATTCCCTCGCCGCGGAGCGCCTCGGCGGTGGTGGTGCCGATCGCCGCGACGATACAACGCGCAAGCGCCGACCGCGCGTCGGCGTCCAGCAGGGCGACCAGACGGGTCGCGGCGGACGGGCTCATCACGGTGACGATCGGAATCTCCCCCGCGACGATCTGGCGGGAGAGCGCGGCGGCGTCGACGTCGGGCGGGAGATTGCGGTAGGCGACCACCTCGTCGACCCGAGCTCCCGCCGCGCGCAGTCCCGCGGCCAGCTCGTCGCGCCCGATCTCGGAGCGGGGCACGAGGAAGCGGCTTCCCTCGATCGGCAGGAAGGCAGCCAGCTCTTCGAGGAGTGCGCCGGCACCGCCGCCGCTCTTCCCCGACGCAACTCCGTGGATCCCGATGCCCGCGTCGAGTGCCGCGCGGGCCGTGGCCGGCCCAACGCACAGGAGGCGCGGAGGCGGGGAGTCCAGGGCCACTCCGGCCCGCTCCGCCGCCCGGGCCGTGAAGCGCACCGCGTTGACGCTCGCGAAGACGATCGCGTCGTAGTCCCGCGCGGCGGCGAGCGCGCCGGCCAGCGGGGCCTCGTCCTCCGGCGGCTCGTGCCGCAGGAGCGGCACCCGCACCGGCTCGGCGCCGGCTCGGCGCAGCCGATCGATCAGCTCCCCCGCCTGATCCGCGCTCCGGGTGACCAGGACCCGGATCCCGAACAGCGGGAGCTGCTCCCACCAGCCGAGCGACGAGCGCAGCTGGACCACGTCGCCGATCACCACCGCGGCGGGCGCGCCCAGCCCCGCGGCGGCCACGCGCTCGGGAAGCTCGGCCAGCGGCGCCTCCACCACCCGCTGATTCGGCAGCGTGGCGTTCATGACGGCGGCCGCCGGCGTCGACGGGTCCTTCCCGCCATCGAGCAGGTGGCCCACGATCTCGCCGAGGTTGCGCATCCCCATCAGGATGATCAGGGTGTCGACCGCGCTGCCGAGCTCGGCCCAGCGCGTCTCGCGTGAAACGCGCGTCGGATCCTTGTGCCCCGTCACCACCGCGAACGAGGCCGAGTGGCGCCGGTCGGTGATCGGGATACCCGCCGCGGCGGGAGCGGCCAGCGCCGAGGACACGCCCGGGACGATCTCGAACGGGATGCCCTCGCGCTCCAGCACCGACGCCTCTTCTCCTCCCCGACCGAATACGAACGGGTCTCCGCCCTTGAGCCGCACCACGATCCGCCCGTCCCGGGCCAGGTCGATCAGGAGCTTGTTGATGTCGTCCTGGCAGCGCGTCGGCGCGTCGTGGCCGCGCTTGCCGACGTTGATCCGCTCGGCCTCGGGCGGCGCCAGGTCGAGGAGCTCGGGCGACGCCAGCTCGTCGTAGAGCACCGCGTCGCACTCGCGAAGCGCTGCCGCGCCGCGCAGGGTGAGCAGGCCCGGGTCTCCGGGACCGGCGCCGACCAGGACGACGCGCCCGGCCCTGCCGGCGCGCTTGTCGCTCACGCCTCCGCCTCCAGCGCGTCGAGGATCGAACGCCCGCCGGAGTCGCGCACCTGCCGCGCCGCGCTCCGCCCAGCCTCGGCGGCGGCGGCGGTACCCCCGTGCCCGTCCCACTCCAGCTCGGCCCGCGCGAACCGGCGTCCATCGGGACTCGCGACCCAAGCTCGCAGGCGCATGCCCCCGCGCGGGACGTGCTCGGCGAGAGCGGCGAGAGGCACGTTGCAGTCGCCCTCGA
This sequence comes from Pseudomonadota bacterium, assembly GCA_027295775.1. Taxonomy (GTDB): domain Bacteria; phylum Myxococcota_A; class UBA9160; order UBA9160; family UBA4427; genus JAPUKG01. Next base: position 23,225 of record JAPUKG010000327.1, on the reverse strand, counting down.
GCTCGGCCAGGAAGCTCCGCTCGGCGGCGACCGAGAGCGCCGCGTCCGGATCGTCGAGTGCGGCCAGGTCCGCCGCCAGGGGATGGTCTTCGCGGGTCTCGAGGGCCAGGGTGCCCTGGCACACGGCGGGCAGCATCGCATCCGGCGAGATCCGCTCGTGGATCGCACTTCCCAGTCCGAGCCGGTCGAGCCCGGCGCAGGCCAGGATCACCGCGTCGAGCCCCTCGTCCTCGAGCTTGCGCAGTCGGGTCGGAACGTTGCCGCGCAGGGGCACGACCACCACGTCCGGCCGCAGCGCCCGGAGCGCCGCGGCGCGGCGCACGCTCCCGGTGCCGACCCGCGCCCCCTCGGCGAGCGCGGTCAGGGTGGCCCCGGGCGCGCGGCCCACCAGGGCGTCGCGCGGATCGGCCCGCTCGGGAAACGCGGCCAGCACCAGACCGGGCGCGAGGGCGGCGGGCAGGTCCTTGGCGCTGTGCACCGCCACGTCCGCCCGGCCCTCGAGCAGGGCCTCCTCGATCTCCTTCACGAACAGGCCCTTGCCGCCGAGCGCGGCCAGCGACACGTCCTGGAGGCGATCGCCACTCGTCTTCACCACCACCAGCTCGGTGTCCGCCCCGAGCGCCCCACGGATTCGCCCGGCGACAGACCGGGCCTGGGCCAGGGCCAGTTCGCTCCCGCGCGTGGCGATCCGGATCGCGCTCATTCGCCGTGGTCGTCACGACCGGCGTCGCCCGGGGCGGCCTCGGCCATGAGCTCCCCGTCTGCGTCGGCGTCGGCGCCCGGCGCGTCGGGATCGTCGAGGGCGAAGAGCGCGCGTGCCGCCTCGAGCATGGCGAGCCCCTCCTCGCGGTCCGTGTCGGCGCGGAGCCGCGACAGCGGCGCGTGCAGGAGCTTGTTCACGATGGAGCGGGTCAGCTTCTCCAGCTCCTCGCGCTGGGTCTCGTCGAGCTCCAGCCGGCGCAGGGCTCGCTCCAGCTCGGCGGAGCGAATCGCCTCCGCCCGCGAGCGCAGGTGCTGGATGGTCGGCACCGCCTGGAGCGCGACGAGCCAGCCGTCGAAGCGCTGCTCCTCTTCGCGCACGATGTCCTCGGCGCGCAGGGTCTCCCGGCGGCGCTCCTCGACATTGGCGGCAGCGACATCCTGCAGGTCGTCGATGTCGTAGAGGAAGGCGTTGTCGAGCTCGTTCACGGCGGGATCGATGTTGCGCGGCACACCGAGATCGATGAGGAAGAGCGGCCGACTGCGGCGGGCACGCAGGGCCCCGCGCACCTGATCCGCGGACAGCAGGGGCTGGTCTCCGCCGATGCAGCTGAGCACCACGTCGACGCCGGCCAGGAGCTCCCCCACCTCGTCCAGGGCGTGGGGCGTGGCGCCGAACTGCTCGGCCAGGGCCTCGGCCCGGGATCGGGTGCGATTGGCGACGAGGACGGAGCCGAGCCCGTCCCGCTGGAGCGCGTCGAGGGCGGCTTCGATCATGTCGCCGGCCCCGATCAGGAGCGCGCGCTTGTCGCGCAGGTCCTCGAAGATCTGGCGGGTCAGATCGACGGCCACCCGCGCCACCGACACGGGCCGCTCGGCGATGCGCGTCTCGTTGCGCACGCGCTTGGCGGTGGAGAACGCGTGCTGGAAGAGCCGCGAGAGCACCGGGCCGCACGCGCCGCACTCCACCGCCGCCCGGTAGGCATCCTTCAGCTGACCCAGGATCTGGGGCTCGCCCACCACCATCGAGTCGATGGAGGAGGCGACACGCAGGACGTGGCCCATGGCCTGGTGGTCCGACACGTCGTAGAGGAAGTCGTCGAGAGAGGGGTCTTCGGCAGCCCGTCCGGCACCGATCTCCTGTCCGAAGAAGCGCCGCATGCGCAGCCGCGCGGCCTCGGGCTGTCGCGTGGTGACGACGAGCTCGACGCGATTGCAGGTGGAGATGAGCACGCCCTCGTCGATCTCGTCCGACTCGACCAGCTTGCGCAGGGGCGGCCCGGGCTCCTGCACGGCGTAGGCTTCGCGCACCTCCAAGGGCGCCGTGCGGTGGTTCATGCCGAGCAGCAGGATCTTCACGCCAGCAGCCCCACGCCCACCACGGCGAAGATCAGGAATGCCGATCCGGCGACCGCGCTGGCCGCCGCCTGCCGCGCTCCCTGGTGTCCCGCGAAGCGCGCGGCGGCGAGGCCGGCGTAGATGCCCCAGGCCACCGCGGACCAGGTCTCGTGGGCGCTGCCGCTCCACAGGGTGCCCATCGCCTCCTGCAGCCACAGCATGCCGGTGATCACGCCCAGGGTGAGGATCGGGAAGCCGACGGCCAACGCCGAGGCGTTCACCCGGTCGAGGGCCTCGAGCGAGGGAAGGCGCAGACTGCGAGTCAGCGGACGCTTGGCCTTGAGGCGCCGGTGCTCGATCAGGAAGAAGAGCCCCGCCATGCCGGCCAGGCCCAGGAGCGCCAGCCCCGCGCTGCCGAGCAGCACGTGGGCGTGGGGCGAGGAGCCCGCCCCCAGCTCGGCAGCCACCGCGGACGCGGCGGAGTCGGGCAGGCGCAGTGCCGCGGTGAACACGGCCAGGAACGAAACCGGCCCGGCGATCGCCGCCAGGCCGGTGACCCGGAGCCGCCACATTAGGAGGAGCAGGAAGACGTTGCCGAGCCAGGCCGTGAGCGACAGCGCGGCCGGCAGATCCGTGAGCGACGGCGTGGGGTCGGCCCGATGGAGCGAGGCGAAGGCGATCGCGTGGACGACCGCGCCCAGCGCCAAGCCCCAGACGGCGCCCCGGGCCATGCGCGGAGCCGGCAGCACCACCCCCAGCAGGGCCCCGACGCCCGCCGCCAGGTAGATCGCGGCGACGACTTGATGAAGCTCGACCACGTTGCGCTCCGTCGCGGCCAGGAAAGTCGAAAGAACGGGAGGTTAGCGCGTCTGGCGGCGCGCCATCTCCAGGCGCTCCATCTGGGCGACCACCCGGGCCTGATCGTGGACCATCTCGAAGATGCGGTAGGCCGGCTCGCCGAACAGCACGAAGCGGATCTCGGTGAGCGTCGTGTCCGTGTCGCCCTCGAGATGGCGGCGCGCCTCCTCGAGCGAGACCTCGGCACAGCGCTGCATGGAGAAGCCGCCGATGCCGGCGCCGATGGCGGGGACCGCGACGGTCTGGCAGCCCTTCTCCCGCGCCCGCTCGAAGCTGCGCCGCAGCGAGCTGCGCACGCTCTCCTCGTCCGCGCTTCCGCCCGGGGGCATCCCCGCGGCGTGGATCACGAAGCGCGCGGGCAGATCGCCGGCGCCGGTGACCGCGGCGTCGCCCACCTGGATGGGACCGATGGCGTCGCACTCCTCCTGGATGCTCGGGCCACCCCTGGCGCGGATCGCGCCGGCCACCCCTGCACCGAGCACGAGCTGGCTGTTCGCGGCGTTCACGATCGCGTCCACCGCCTGCTCGGTGATGTCGCCCTCGACGAGCACGATTCGCCCGCTCACGAGGGCTTCTTTCCCCGGCGTCGCCCGCGTGCCGCGTCCGCTTCGATCACGCCGGCCGCCAGCAGCGGGACCATGATCTCGTGGTGCCCGATGAGCGAGATGCCACGGCCGCCGAGCCGGGTGGGCCGCTGCACCACGTTCATCGTCGGCCGGTATTGGCGCACGAAGTCCAGGTCCACCGCGGTAAAGCGCTCGACCTTGTGCCCCAGGTTGCGCGCCAGGGCCAGCGCCTTGAGGAAGACCTCGGGAAGGATCACGGCCGAGCCGACGTTGAAGATCGTGCCCCCCTCGAGGGTCGCCACCAGCCCGGTCAGGGTCTCGAAGTCGCGATAGCTCGTGGCGCCCAGGGCCGCGCCATCTGCGCCCGGGTGCATGTGATGGATGTCGGTCCCAATGGCCACGTGCACCGTGACCGGGATCCCCAGACGGATGGCCGACGCCAGCACCGAGCGGTCGGCGTGGCGATAGTCGCCCTCCAGGATCTCGCGCCCGATGCACTCCCCCATCCCCAGGCCGTCCCGGGCGCCGCGCGCGATGGCGTCGTTGAGGCGCTCGGCGGTCTCCCCGGCCATGCCGAAGGTGCCGTCGTCCAGGCTAGAGGCCACGTCCTCGCTGGTCCGCCCCATCAGCGCGAGCTCCAGATCGTGGACGCAGCCCGCGCCATTGGTCATGAGTCCCGAGAGGGCGCCGCGCTCCAGCAGGTCCACCAGCACCGGGGCCAGGCCGACCTTGATCAGATGGGCGCCGAACCCCCACAAGACCGTCCGGCCGCCGGCCCAGGCCGCGCTCCAGGCGTCGATGGCCGCGCGCAGCTCGCCCGCCCCGAGCAGCGACGGCAGCCCGGCCAGGAAGCGGTCGACGCCGTCCCCCGGCCGATGCGGCGTGGCCTCGTCGGCCCTGCGCACCAGGCTCTTGCGGCGGCGCGCGGAGACCGTGCGAACACGGCTGCGGTCGACTCCCCCGGTCGATCGCGTCCGGGTCGATCGCGTCTTTCGCGGGCCGCGACCCATGGCGGGAGGATGCGAGAACCGGCCGAAAATACAAGCGGATCGGTGGCCCGACCGGCTGCTATGCTGAGCGGCGAATCCTCCGGGCGGAATCGGCATCGAACGCCCCGCACGGTCCAAAGGAGCGACAACGATGGCAGAGATCGCCGAGATCACCGACCAGAACTTCGAGGCCGAGATCCTCCAGTCCGATCAGCCGGCCGTCATCGACTTCTGGGCCGAGTGGTGTGCCCCCTGCCGCGCCATCGCCCCCATCATCAAAGAGCTCAACGACGAGTACGGCGACCGCGTCAAGATCGTCAAGATGAACGTGGACGAGTCCCCCTCGACCCCCGGCAAGTACGGTGTCCGCGCCATCCCGACAGTGCTCGCCTTCCGGGGCGGCCAGGTCGTCGAGCAGCTGCAGGGCGCCCGCCCGAGAGCGGCCTTCGAAGAGATGATCAAGAAGCTTCTGTAGCTCGCCCCGCGCTCCCGTTCGGAGAAGCGACCTCTATCGAGCCGCCGGAACCTCCGGATCGCGGAAGAAGCGGACCGGCCAGCGGCGCTTCACGGCCGCTCGGTAGAGGAGCGGATCCGGATTCGTGACGACCGGATGGCCCACCAGGTCGAGCAGCGGCATGTCCGTGACCGAGTCCGTGTAGAAGTAGCTCCGCGCCAGGTCGATTCCCTGCTCCTCGATGAACTGCTGGAGCCAGTAGATCTTGCCCTCTTCGAAGCAGATCGGCTCCACCACGCGGCCGGTGAAGCGGCCCTCCTCCACCTCGAGGCGCGTGTACAGGATGTGCTCGATGCCGAGGCGATCCGCCAGGGGCTGCACCACGAACTTGGTGGCACCCGAGACGATCAGCACGGCGTGACCCCGACCCTGGTGCTCGCGGATCGCCTCCTCGGCCTCGGGATAGATCGTCTCCGCCACCATCTCCTCGAACCACTCGCGCGCCCACTGCTCGAGCTCGGCTTCACTCTGGCCCTTGAACTCGAGCATCATGCTCTTGGTCCAGGCCGAGATGTCGAGGATGCCCGCCTTGTAGCGCATGTATGCGCCCAGGCCCTTGATGAGCTCCCAGCCCGTGACCTCGCCGCGCTGGTAGCGGTACTTCATGTACAGCGAGCTCGAGTTCTGGGAGATGATCGTCTTGTCCATGTCGAACATCGCGACCACTCGGGACTCGGCGCGGACGCGCCTGCGCGGGGGCCGGACGGCGACGGGATTCATGCTCCGCATGTCGGGGGGAAGTCTACCGCCTCAGAAGATGTACCGACGCATGGAGATGTTCAGGAGCAGGCCCAGGGAGAGGGACGCGGCCAGCAGGGCCGATCCGCCGTAGGAGAAGAGCGGCAGGGGGACCCCGATCACCGGGGCCAGGCCCAGGACCATGGCCACGTTGATGGCCGCTGGCCAGAAGAGGGTCCCCACCAGTCCCACGGCCAGCATGGCGCCGAAGCCGTCCTTCGAGCTGCGGGCGATCCACAGACCCCAGAGCAGCATGGTGAAGTAGAGGCCCAGCACGAACGTACTGCCCACGAAGCCCCACTCCTCGGCCAGCACCGAGAAGACGAAGTCGGTGTGCTGGGTGGGCAGGAAGCGGAGCTGGGTCTGGGTGCCCTGGAGCCAGCCCTTGCCCAGGAGCCCGCCGGAGCCGACCGCGATCCGCGACTGCATGGCCTGGTAGCCCGAGGAGAGGGGATCGCGCCCGGGGTCGACGAAGTCGAGGATGCGCTGCTGCTGATAGTCCCGGAGCCCGAAGCTCCAGACACAGGCCAGGGCCACGACGCCCAGGGCGGCCACTGCGGTCCAGGCGCGCCACGGAATGCGCACGAAGGGCAGGTAGGTGAGCGCCACGAGCAGCGTGAGCATGGCCACGCCCAGGTCCTTCTGGAGCAGGATCATGCCCACCGGGATGGCCGTGATCAGCAGCGGGCGGCCGAGCTGGCGCAGTCGGGTGACCTCGCCCGGCGGGTTGCGCTGGAAGAAGCGCGCCAGGGCCAGGACCATGCCGATCTTCGCCAGCTCCGACGGCTGGAAGCGCCCCTCGAAGAGCCAGGCCTGGGCGCCTCGGGTCACAGGCGCGAACACCAGGGTCACCACCAGCAGCGCCATCACCACGCCGTAGATGGGAATGGCCAGGCGCTCGAAGTGCCGGTAGTCCACGAGCATGATCCCGGCCATCACCGAGCCCGCGAGCGCCAGCACCAGGAGCTGACGGCGCACCGTCTCCGACAGACCGTCGACGGCGCCGGCGTGGGTGGCGGAGACCAGGTTCAGGATGCCGCAGGCGACCAGGGCGGTCACCAGGCCGAGGAAGGCCCAGTCGAAGTTCTGAACCAAGCGCCGGTCAATCCCCAACAAGCGCCAGCTCCTCCTCGATCGGCTGCTCGGACCGCTCGGCCTCGCGCTTCTTCTCGAAGTACCGCGCCAACACCCGCTGCGCGATGGGCGCGGCGACGGCACCGCCGCCGCCGCCGTGCTCGACCAGCGTCACCACCACGATCTCCGGCGACTCGGCCGGGGCGAATGCGGCGAACCAGGCGTGGTCGCGGTACTTGACGGGCACCTCGTCGTCTTTGAGCCCCTTCACGTGCTCGAGGCGCACCACCTGGGAGGTCCCGGTCTTGCCCGCCACCTGGACCCCGGGCACCCGCGCCCGGGCGCCGGTCCCGTGCTTGTCCTGCACCACCGCGGTCAGCGCCTTGCGGACCAGCACCAGGTGCTCCGCGGACGCCGGCACCCGCTCCCCCAGAACCGGCGGCACCTCCTGCAGGGGAGTTCCCTGCCAGCCCTCGAGTCGCAGCACCAGCCGGGGCTGAACCAGCGTGCCGCCGTTGGCAATGGCGGCGTAGGCGACCGCGAGCTGGATCGGCGTCACCAGGTTGTAGCCCTGGCCGATCGAGGCGGACACGGTCTCGCCCTTGATCCACGGCTGCTTGCGCGCCCGCTCCTTCCACTCGATGGTGGGGATGAGTCCCGCCATCTCGCCGGGCATGCGGATTCTGGTGCGGCGCCCCAGGCCGAAGCCCCGGGCGTAGCGGGCGATGCGATCGATGCCCAGCCGCAGACCCAGATCGTAGAAGTACACGTCGCACGACTGGACGAGCGCCGTTTCGAAGTCGACGTCGCCGTGGCCGCCCCGCTTCCAGCAGCGGTAGCGGCGGCGGCCGAGGCGGAAGCTACCGGGACAGTAGGTGGTCCGCGCGGGATCGATCTCGCCTTCGGCGAGTCCAGCCACGGCCATGATGGCCTTGTAGGCCGAGCCCGGCGGATACTGGCCCGCCAGCGCGCGGTTCTGCAGGGGACGCCACTCGTCGCTGGTGAGCCCGTTCCAGGTCTCGCTGTCGATGCCGCCCGCGAACGAGTTCGGGTCGTAGGCGGGGCGCGACACCAGGGCCAAGACGTCGCCGTTGCGCGGGTCGAGGGCGACCAGGGCGCCCATGAGATCGGGCTCCGCGGCAAGCACCACCGTCTCGCCGGTCTCGCGGTCGGTCACCGTCACCGGCTCGGGCCGCGGCGAGCGAAACGCCTCCTCGGCGACGCGCTGGAGATCGAGATCCAGCGCCAGGACCACGCGACCGCCGGTGGCGGGCTCTACCTCGTGAATCACCTCGATCTCGCGGCCGGCCACATCGACCACCACGTTGCGCCCGCCGGCGCGCCCTCGCAGGTGCCCCTCGAGCCGCGACTCGAGCCCGCCCTGGCCCACCACCTCGCCGGCGCGGTAGCCGACGAAGCGGTCCTGCTTGAGCTGCTTCGGCTGAATCTCGCCAATGCTGCCGAGCAGGTGGGCCGCGCGGTCGTGCTCGACGTAGTAGCGGCGCGGAGAGGTGTCGATGACGACGCCCGGCAGGGCGAAGCGGTGCGTGTCGACGCGCGCCATCTGGTCCCGCGACACGTCCGGCGCCAGCATGATCGGTTGGAAGCGGGCGCGTCCGGTGGGCCGGCCGTAGCGCTTCCGCAGCTCGTCGGGATCCCGCTCCAGCAGCTGTCCCAGAGCGGAAAAGGTGAGGTCGGGTGCGCGCAGCTCGCTCGGAATCACCTGCACACCGAAGGACGGGCGGGTGGTGGCCAGGGTGCGACCCTCGCGATCGACGATGTCACCGCGCGGGGCCTCGAGCCGGAGCGTGCGCACCGAGTTGCGCTCGGAGCGGTTGCGCAGGTCTGCGCCCTCCAGGATCTGGAGCTGAAAGAGGCGCACCAGAAAGACGCCCAGGGCCAGCACGAGCAGCGCTGCCAGCACGCCGATGCGCCGCTCGGTCGTGGGATCGTCGCCCGCGCCGAGTCGGCCGTCGCCGTACCCGCCGAGGAAGCTCACGCCAGCGGACCCCGGGGCTCGAGGAGCAGGGGCCGCCGGGCCGCCTCGTCCTCGCCGGCCCAGGCGAACACGCGCTGCACCGCCGCCGACACCGCCGGCGCCGCCACCGCAGTGACGAGGGCCTGGACCAGCGCGTCGACGAGTCCCCGGAAGCCGGCGTCGCCCGACGGCGGGGAGGACGGGGAGAAGAAGTGGGTCAGCCCGACCGCCGCCAGGCCGTAGGCCACGCTCGCGCAGGCCGCGAAGACGGCCAGCGGCAGCGGCCCGCGCAGGTTGAGCTGCCGGCTGGCCAGCCGGGAGCCGGAGAAGGCGACCAGCCGGAGGAGCGCGTGCAAGCCGAGGAGCGATCCCGAGAGCGCATCGGCCGCGTAGCCCAACCCCGCCGCCATGCACAGGCCCGAGGTCAGGCCCCGCCACCAGAGCCCCAGGGAGATCACCAGCAGGAGCCCCAGGTCCGGACAGAAGTGGGGCGGCAGGAAGGTCGCCAGCCCGCCCTGGACCCAGAGCAGCACCAGCCCGAAGCCCAGCAGGACAGCGGCGCGTCTCACGACGCCGGTCCGCGGGGGGCCGCGGGCGGCGCCGCCGACCCGGGGGCCGGCGCCGGCCGGCCGCCCGCCATCTCCCGGGCTCCCCCCTCCCCGTACAGGAGATCCATGGTGGGCCCGCGGCGCAGCATCAGGAAGACCTGCTCGAGCCGGCCGAAGTCCACCGCCGGCCGGAGCAGCGCAGTCTGGATCAGCCGCCCGCCGGGATCCGGCACGGCCTCGACCTCCCCGATGCGCAGGCCCTTGGGGTACACGCCGGCGAGACCCGAGGTGATGACCACGTCGCCCACCACCACGTCCCCACCGCGCACGACGAACTCGAACTCGAGGTCCGCCGTTCCGCGGCCGCGCACGATGCCCCGGGCGCGGCTGCGCTGCACGATGCCGTCCACCGCGCTCTGGCGGTCGAGCAGCAGCATGGTGCGCGCCGCGCCGCCCGACGTCGCGGTCACCAGGCCGACGACGCCTTCCGATGTGATGACGGGATTTCCCGCCTGCACGCCGTGGCCGCTGCCACGGTCGACCAGCACCGAGCGGAACCACGGCGAGACGTCGAGCCCCACCACCTCGGAGGCCAACATGGGCGTCTCGAACTCGTCGCGCATCTCGGCGATGCGCTGCAGGTGGCCGCTCGTCACCAGCGCCTCGCGGTACTGGAGGTTCTCCTCCTCGAGCTCGGCAACGCGCGACTTCAAGCGCGAGTTGTCGTCGCGGACGTCGAGTAGCGCCAGGTAGTCGCGCCATACCCGGCGGGCGCCGTCCGCGGGGGCGGCCACCGCCTTCTGGATGGGGGACGCCACGTCCAGGAGCACGCCCTGCCACCAGGAGACGTCTTCCCCGCGCTCGCTCGCGTCCCGACCGCCCCGATCCGAGACCATGGTGATCACGGCGAGCAGGGTCAGCGCCCCGAACACGAGCGGGGCACCGATGCGCTTCCAGAAGTCGGGCATGTCCGGGTCCGGCCCCCCCACCCCAGGGGACGCGCCAACCCGCCTGCGCCGTGGGGGTCGGCGCTACGCGCGGATCGTCACGTCCTTCAGCAGGCGCGGCTCGTCGAGACAGCGCCCGGTGCCGATGGCAACGGCCGTGAGCGGGTCCTCCGCCAGCATGACGGGCAGCCCCGTGGTCTCCCGCAAGAGGATGTCCATATTCGTCAGCAGCGCGCCCCCGCCCACGAGCACGATTCCCTTATCGACGATATCGGCAGAAAGTTCAGGGGGAGTTCTCTCCAGGGCGATCTTGACGCTCTCGACGATGGCGTTGATGGGCTCCGCCATGGCCTCGCGGACCTCCTCGGACTTGAGCTCGAGGGTCTTGGGGACGCCCGCCACCAGGTCCCGCCCCTTCACCTCCATGGAGGTGATCTCCTCCTCGGGGTAGGCGGTCCCGATGTTGATCTTGATCACCTCCGCCGAGCGCTCGCCGATCAGCAGGTTGTACTTGCGCTTGACGTAGTTGATGATCGCCTCGTCCATCTTGTCGCCGCCCACGCGGGTCGAGTTCGAGTAGACAACGCCGGACAGCGAGATCACGGCCACCTCGGTGGTGCCGCCGCCGATGTCGATGATCATGTTGCCCGAGGGCTCGGTCACCGGAAGACCCGCACCGATCGCGGCGGCCATGGGCTCCTCGATGAGATACACCTCGCGTGCGCCGGCGAGCATGGCGCTCTCCTTGACGGCACGCTTCTCCACCTCGGTGATTCCCGACGGTACAGCGATGACGATGCGCGGGCGCACCATGCGCTTGCGGTTGTGTACGCGTGTGATGAAGTAGCGGAGCATCGCCTCGGTGATCTCGAAGTCCGCGATCACGCCGTCCCTCATCGGACGGATGGCGACGATGTTGGCCGGCGTGCGCCCGAGCATCTCCTTCGCGTGCTTGCCCACCGCGCGCACCCTGTCCGGCCCGCGCCCGTCCTTCGACACCGCGACGACGCTTGGCTCCGACAGCACGATGCCGCGACCCTTGACGTACACGAGCGTATTCGCAGTGCCGAGGTCGATGGCCAGGTCACTGGAGAACCAGCCGAGGATGGCGTCGAGTATCACCAGAGGCTCCTTCCGGACCCGGTTCCAGACGAGACTCCAAACACAGTTTGGAGCGCCGGTCGGACGGTTTCCGCTGCGTCGTGGGAGTGGCTCCGCGGGCCGCAAAATTTTCCGCTAAGTATCTGGATTCGCAGGGCGTTTACCGTGACGGGCAAATCCCCTGCATCCTACCAGCCGGCCCCACCAGCAGCAAGCGGAAGCGCGGCCTCCCGTCCCGTCAGGTTGCCCACCTCGGGGGGGCTTCGTAAGCTCGGCGTCCCGTCCGGAGGACTCCGTGCTCGACGTCATACGCCGGGGCCAGCGCTGGCTCACCGGCATCTTCATCGGGGTGATCGGCCTGGTCTTCGCGGCCTTCATCGGCCTGGGCGGCCCGCTCAGCCCGGACTCCAGCGCAACCGCCGTGGTGGAGCTGGACGGCCGCGAGTACGACCTCTTCCAGTTCGAGCGCATTCGCGCCCGCCAGGACCAGGCCTTCCGCGAGGCGCTGGGCGACCAGTACGACGCCAGGACCGCCGGGCCCTTCCTCGACACCCAGGCCCTGCGCCTGCTGGTGGACGGCGCCGTCCTCTCCTACGCGGCCGAAGAGCTCGGGCTGCGGGTGAGCAAGGACGAGATTCAGCGCACCGTCCGCAACATGCAGGGCTTCCGGGACGAGTCCGGCCGCTTCGACCGGGAGCGCTTCCTCGACCAGGTCGAGTACGAATACGGGAGCCAGCGCAGCTTTGTCGACATCCTGCGCCAGGACCTGCTGCGCACGAAGCTGGCCCGGCTGCTCTTCGCCCAGGCCCAGGTCTCCGACGGCGAGGCCCGCGGCGTGGCGCTCCACTCCCTGGAGCGGGTCCAGATCGCGTTCCTGGCCATCGACACCGCCGAGCTGCCGCCCGGCACCGAGGTCTCGGAGGAGGGGGTGGCCGAGTACCTGGCCGCCCACGAGGACGAGCTCCTCGAGACCTACGCCGAGCGCGCGGACGAGTTCCAGAAGCCGGAGAAGGTCCGGGCGCGCCACATCTTCTTCCGGGTCGAGGACTTCGAGGACGAGGCCGAGGTGGAGGAGGCCCGCGGCCGGGCGGAGGCGGCGCTGGCGCGGATCCGGCAGGGCGCGGCCTTCGAGGACGTGGCCCTCGAGCTGTCCGAAGACCCCGGCTCCCGGGAGAAGGGGGGCGACCTGGGCCTGTTCGCCCGGGGCGAGGTCAATCCGGTCCTGGAGGAGAGGGCCTTCTCCCTCGACCTCTACGCGGTGAGCGACGTGGTCCAGAGCGACACCGGCTTCCACGTCGTCCGCCCCGAGGAGCGCATCGAGGCGCGGACGCAGACCTTCGACGAGCTGGGTCTCGAGCTGGCCCGGGAGGTGGCCGAGGCGAGTCTGGCCGACGAGACGGGGCGCGCACAGGCCGAGCGCATCGCCCAGGCGATCCGCGACGGCGAGTCGCTGGAGGCGGCGGCGCGGGCCGAGGCGCTCACCCTCGAGCGCACCGGCATGCTCGGCCGGCGGCCCGACGGGTTCATCCCCGGGCTGGGGTCGGCGCCCGAGGTCCTGTCCACCGCGTTCGCGCTCACGCCCGAGAGGCCGAGCTCGCCGCGCATCTTCGAAGCGGGGACGAGGCTCGTGCTCGTCCAGCTCCTCGACCGCAATACGCCGGAGCAGGAGGCGCTCCGCCAGGCCGCCGAGGCCCAGAAGCAGCGCCTGCTCGAGGAGAAGCGAAACGGACTGCTCCAGTCCTGGATCGACCATCGCCGCGATACCCTGGTGGCCGACAACCTGTTACAGGTGAACGCTGACTTGATCAGCGGTCGCTAACGCTCCACGACGGAAACAGCAAGGAGAGCCCCCCATGTCAGAGGTTCACGTGAAAGAGGAGATCGCCGCGCCCGTGCAGACGGTCTGGGAGATGCTGAGCGACTTCGGCGGCGTCGCGAAGTGGTCGGCGGCCATCGAGAGCTGCGAGGTCGAGGGCGACGGCGTGGGCGCGGTGCGCACCCTCACCATGCCCGGCGGTCTCAAGCTGAAGGAGCGGCTCGAGTCCTTCGACGAGGACGCCAAGAGCTTCAGCTACTCGATCATCGAGCCCTGCCCGCTGCCCTTCACGAACTACGTTTCCGAGGTCCGGATCACCGAGGCCGGCGCCGACCGCTGCACCGTGGACTGGAAGGGCCGCTTCGAGCCCAGCGGAGACGAGGAGCAGGCCCAGAAGATGGTTCGCGGCATCTACACGGGCGGGATCGCGGCGATCAAGAAGCAGCTCGAGGGCTGACCCGCGGGAGCGAGGTGACGTGAGGAGTCGGTGTCAGCGAGCGATCGGGCTCGTCGCGATGGCGCTCGCGGCGGGCGGCTGCCTCAGCTTCAACCCCGCGAACCAGCCCCTCGAGCGCGTGGATCCGGACCGGGGCTACCGAAGCGAGAAGAACGAGATCTACCGCGAGCGGAGCGACCTGTGGATCATCCTGGCCTTCTCCGGCGGCGGCACCCGGGCCGCGGCCTTCGCCTACGGCGTCATGGAGGAGCTGCGGGCAACGCAGGTGGTGATCGACGGCGAGTCCATCTCGCTCCTGGACGAGGTGGACACCATCAGCGCCGTCTCCGGGGGGAGCTTTCCCGCGGCCTACTACGGGCTCTTCGGTGACCGGATCTTCGAGGACTTCGAGGAGCGTTTCCTGCGCAAGAACGTCCAGGGAGCTCTGTTCCTGCGCGCCCTCCACCCGTGGAACCTGGTCAGGCTGATGACGCCCCTGCTGAGCCGCACCGACCTGGCCAGCCGTTACTACGACAAGCACATCTTCGAGGGCTCCACCTTCGCCGACCTCGTGGAGGCAAAGGCGCCGCGCATCCACATCAACGCGACGGATCTCACCCGCGGCAACCGCTTCACCTTCACCCAGGGCGGCTTCGACCTGATCTGCTCGGACCTCGACCCCTTCCCGATCTCGTCCGCGGTGGCGGCCTCTTCCGCCGTGCCGGTCCTGCTCTCGCCGCTCACCCTCGAGAACTACGGTGGTGGCTGCGGCTTCGAGGTACCGGACTGGTTTTCGCGCGCGCTCCAGAGCCGGGCGACCCACCCGCGTCGCTACGAGGTCGCTCGATCGATCGACCAGTACCTGGAGCCCGACGCCAAGCGCTACATCCACCTGGTCGACGGCGGGATCTCGGACAACCTGGGGCTGCGGCTCCCGATCGAGCGGACGGCGCTGCTGGGCAAGAAGCTCCAGAAGCAGATCTTCGATATCGAGCCTCCGCGTCAGCTCGTGATCATCGCCGTCAACGCGGCGGTCGATCCCGACCCCGCCATCGACCTCTCCTACGCCGCCCCGTCCCTCGCCATGTCGCTCAACCTCAGCTCCGGCGCGCAGATCCGCCGCTACAACTTCGAAACCCTGGAGCTGGCCCGAACGGCGGTCGACGACTGGACGCAGGAGTTCTCGCAGGACACCGACGAGCCGGTGACCGGCTACTTCATCGAGGTCTCCTTCGACCTGCTGCCGGACGAGGAAGACCGGCGCTACTTCAATCGGCTCCCAACGAGCTTCAAGCTCAGCGACGAGCAGGTGGACCGGCTGCGCGACGCCGGCCGCACGATCCTGCGCAACTCCGCCGAGTTCCAGGAGCTGCTCGGCGAGCTGCGCTGACCTCACTCCGGTGGGGGCAGCCCTCGGCGGTAGATCTCCGCCACGATCCGCTCGATGGGCGGCTCGTGGATCTCCAGGTCGGCGATCGTCTGCCGGTCCGAGAGCCAGGCGATCAGCTTGGCGCTCGAGATCTCCCCGGGGCGGAAGCGCAGCACCAGCCGCTCGGGGCCGCGCTCCTGCTCCTCGACCGAGTCCGGCAGCTCCGCCGGCGCCGCGCCCTCGAAGTCGACGCGCAGCTCGCGCTCGGCGCCGAAGCGGCGGCGGATCGCCTCGAGGGGACCGTCGTAGACCAGCGCACCCCGGTCGATCAGGATCATCCGCGGGCACAGCCGCTCGACGTCGGACAGGTCGTGAGTGGCCAACAGGACCGTGGTGCCCCGCTCGCGGTTCTCGGCCGCCAGGAACGTGCGGACGGTCTCCTTGGCCACCACGTCGAGACCGATGGTGGGCTCGTCGAGGAAGAGCATGGTGGGCGCGTGCAGGAGCGCCGCCGCCAGCTCGCAGCGCATCCGCTGGCCGAGCGAGAGCTTGCGCACCGGCGTGTCGAGGAGCGGTCCCACCTCGAGCAGCTCGCAGAGGCGCTCCCGCTGCGCCCGGTACTCGGCCTCCGGCACGGAGTAGATGTGGCGCAGCAGGTCGTACGACTCCGTCACCGGCAGGTCCCACCAGAGCTGGGTGCGCTGCCCGAAGACGACGCCGATGTCCCGGGTGTGCTCGATCCGGTCGCGCCGCGGCACCAGCCCGTTCACCGTGACTGAGCCGTCGGTGGGCTCGAGCACGCCGGTCAGGATCTTGATGGTGGTCGACTTCCCGGCGCCGTTGGGCCCCACGAAGCCCACGAACTCGCCGGGCTCGATCGTGAAGGAGATCCCGTCCACCGCGCGCACCACGTTGTACCGGGTCTCGACCAGGTTGCGCAGCGCTCCCCAGAAACCGCGGTGATGCACGGCGATCCGGTAGTCCTTGCGCAGCGCCACGACCTCGATCACCCGTCAGCTCCCCGTCGACTCGTAGCGCCGCAGACCGCGGCGGAAGGCGAGCATGCCCAGGGCCAGGACGGCGCCGCAGGCGAAGGGTGACAGCGCGGGGATCCAGGGCGGCCAGCCCGCCTCCGCGGTTCGCCCCAGGGCGGCCAGGGCCGGAAAGTAGTTCACGAACGCCAGCGGGATCCCGTAGGTCAGAACGCGCCGGAACCAGGTGGAGTAGATGGACACCGGGTAGAGGAGGGCCGCACTCCCGCCGTAGGTGAGCATGTTCTGGAGCTCGGCGGTCTGGCCCATGGTCCAGAACTGGGAGGCCGCGCCCAGCAGCAGGATGCCCGCGAAGAACAGGATCCCCCCGGCGACGCCGAGCGCGACCCAGGCGACGCTCGCCGGCCCGAGGTCCAGGAAGACGAATGCGATCCCCAGTACCAGCCCCGCCTGGAGAATGCGGCCGACCTTGCGCGCCTCGATCTGCGCGGTGGCCATCTGCAGGAGGACGCCGCGCGGGCGCAGCAGCACCCGGTCGAGCTCGCCGTCCACCAGGAAGGGGCCGAACTTCTGGAAGCCCCGGAGCGTGGTCTCGACCAGCCCCCACGAGAGCCCCACCATCCCGTAGAGGAGCGCCAGCTCGGCGAAGGTCCAGCCCTCGAGGGCGCCGAAGTAGCGGGACAGCAGATAGACCGGCGCCAGGTCGCTCACGATCAAGAAGGCGTCGATCACCGTGTGGACGGCGAAGGAGAGCCGGTAGTTCATCTGCTCGCGGATGCGCGCGCCCGCCAGCCGGACGTAGAGGCGGAGATCGTCGGGGAGGGGCGCGGCCACGCTCAGCCTCCGTGCACCACGAGGCGGCGCAGGCCCCGGGCCTCGATCACCCGGGCCCCCGCGACCAGCAGTGCCAGCCACACCGCCTGGTGCGCCAGGCCGAAGGCCAGGGCGCTCCCGGAGAGCTTGCCCGTCAGCAGCGCGACCGGTGTGTACAGGGCGGCCCGGAAGGGAAGCGCGTCGCAGACCCAGCGCAGGGCGTCGGGGTAGAAGTCGAGCGGGACCACGACGCCCCCCAGCACCGTGTGCACCCAGATCACCGCGCTAACCGGGCCGGTGGCGTTCTCCGTCCAGAACGACACCGAGAACGCGATGTACCAGATGGCGCCGGACACGGCGATGGCCAGCACCAGCGAGAGCGGCAAGAGCAGGAGCTCGGGCCGCAGGGGCGGCGCGATCCCGTACAGCGCGAGGGCGCCGGCGTAGAGCACCGTCGTCCTGGCCAGCAGGTAGTAGAAGGCGTTGCCGAAGCGCTCGGCCAGGTCGCGGTAGAAGAGGTCGACCGGCCGCGCGAGATCCGAGGCCACCTGGCCCGAGCGGATCCGGGCGCCCACGTTGTTCTCCCAGTCCGGGAAGCCGGCCAGCACCATCAGCAGCGCCTCCGACCCCGCGAAGTAGAGGACCGCGTCCTCGGGGCGCCAGCCCGCCGCCAGGGTCCGCGTCCCGAAGAACGCGACCAGCACCTGGGCGTGGATCAAAAAGAAGAAGAAGTTGACGGCGATGCCCGTCCAGTTCGCCAGCCGATAGGCGGCGCGGCGCTGGAACGAGCAGCGTGCGAAGTGCAGGTACGCGCGCATCGGACCCAGAGCGAGGGCCCCCGGTGTCAGGCGAAGGAGGCCTTCTGGTGCTTCATCAGCTCCATGAACTCGGAGCGGGTCTTGGGATCGTTCTCGAACTCGCCGCGCAGGGAGCTCGTGATGGCGAAGGTGTTCTGCTTCTGCACTCCTCGCATCATCATGCACAGGTGGATGGACTCCACCACCACGCCCACGCCCTTGGGCTGGAGCAGGTCCTGCAGGGACTCGGCGATCTGGGACGTGAAGCGCTCCTGTACCTGGAGCCGGCGCGAGAACATCTCGACCAGGCGCGGAATCTTGGAGAGACCCAGCACCCTGCCGTCCGGGATGTAGCCCACGTGCACGCGCCCGAAGAACGGGATCATGTGGTGCTCGCACAGGCTGTAGAAGTCGATGTCCCTCACCACCACCATCTCGTCGTAGTCGACATCGAAGAGCGCGCCTTTCAGGATGTCGCGCGGGTTCTGCTTGTAGCCCTCGGTGAAGAAGCGCAGTGATTGGGCGACGCGCTCCGGGGTCTTCACCAGCCCGTTCCGGCCGGGATCCTCCCCGAGCTCCTTCAACAGCGTGGTCACCAGGCCTGTGATCGGATCCGCAACGTCGCTCATCGGGGTTCTCCCACTTCGAAGCTGTTTCGCGCCGTCTCCACCACGCGCACCCGGACCAGTCGCGCACCGGTGCGTTCGGCCAGAACGGGCGCCAGGTCCCGGTGCACCACCCGGGCGAGATTCTCCGCCGTCGGCACGAGCTCGGCGAAGGCGTCGAGCTCGTTCAGCATCCGGTGCGAGAACGGCCCCCGGACCACGTCGTCGAACACCGCGTCGAGGGAGTCGGGGTCCGCCACCCAACCGTTCTCGTCGAGGGGCCCGGTCACCGTCACCTCGATGCCGTAGTTGTGGCCGTGGCCCGCCGGATTCGCGCACTTGCCGAAGATGCGCTCGTTCTCCTCGGGACCGAGGGACGGCTGGCAGAGCACGTGGGCCGCCGGGAAGCGATAGCAACGGGTGAGCTCGACCCTCACTCGGGGTCCACCACGTCGACGAACCCGTCCGCGTCCTGGTGCAGACGCACCCGCTCGAGGCTCCCCGCCGGCAGCGCCGCCTTCAGGATGCCGGCGATCACCAGCGCGAAGTGCTCCGGGGTGGGCGGGACCTCGTCGAAGTAGGAGGTGTCCGCGTTGAGGTCGCGGTGGTCGAAGCGGTCCATGATCTCGCGTTCGAGCAGCTCCTTCAGCTCGGTCAGGTTTACGACCATCCCCGTGGTCGGATCGGGCTGGCCCTGCACGGTCAGCTCCAGGCGGTAGTTGTGCCCGTGCTGGTCGGCCTTGCGCCCGAAGCGCCGCCGGTTCTCGGCCTCTGAGAGCGACGGCAGCCAGTAGCGCAGGGACGTCGAGAACTCGATCGCCCGGGTGACCCGAACCTGGGATCCCACTCGTTCTGGCTCCGCAACCCCTTGAAATCCTTACGGATCGGGAGTCTAGGGAGCGGCGGGGCGGATCGCTAGTACCGGCGCAGGAGGCCCGTCACCACCCCCCGGATGGTGACCTCGGAGGCCGGTACCTCGATGGGCTTCATGCGGTCGTTGGCCGGCACGAGCTTCACCAGGCCCCCCTTCCGGTAGAACCTCTTCAGGGTGGCGTCGGTGCCGCCCACCAGAGCCACCACGGTCTCCCCGCTGCGCGCTTCGACCCGGCTCTCCACCACCACCAGGTCGCCGTCGGCGATCTGGTCGTCGATCATCGAGTCACCGCGAACCCGCAGCACGAAGCACTCGCTGCCCTTCGCCCGCATCTCGCGCGGGACGGTCACGCGCTCGTCGGTCTCGATGGCCTCGATGGGGGAGCCGGCGGCCACGCTGCCCAGCAGCGGCAGGTCGACCAGGCCCGACCTCGAGGGCTCGTCCCGCTTCACGGGCTCGACCGAGCGCGAGCGGTTCCACGCCTTGCGCAGGAAGCCCTTCTCGACGAGGTGCTGCACGTGCTTGTGCACCGTCGCCACCGACGTGAGACCGAAGTGCTCGCCGATCTCCTCGAGGCTCGGCGAGTAGCGGTTCTCGTCGACGAAGTCGCAGATGAAGTCGAAGATCTCGCGCTGGCGTTTCGTAAGCGCCATGGCTTCCCTCCCCCTAGCCTTCGTCAGATTTTCGCGACAGCATTTACGAAATGAAGGCGAAAGTCAAGCGATCGCGGCGGATTTGCGGGGCCGCGGGGAGCGGGTTATAAGTTGGTTAACCAACCAATATTGGACCCATGGCTCGACCCTCCCAGAAAGAAGAGCGCCGCCGGCAGATCGTGGCTGGGCTGTTGCGAACCATGGCCCAGCAGGGCTACGCGGGGGCGACGGTCGCCACCATCGCCCGGGAAGCGGATCTGACCCCCGGGCTGGTTCACTACTACTTCGACAGCAAGCAGGCCATCCTGCTGGCCCTCATGCAGGGCATCGGAAGGGGCGTGCTCGGGCGCTTCGAGGAACGGCTCGAGCGAGCGGGCGACGACCCCTGGAAGCAGCTCTTCGCCCTGACCGACGCGCTTCTCGAGCGCGACCCCACCGGAGGCACCGCCCCGCTCCAGGCCGGATGGCTCGTGATCGCGGCCGAGGCCATCCACCAGCCAGCCGTGCGCGAGGAGTACAGCCGGATGTTGTTCGCGCTCGTCGACCGCATCGATGGGCTTCTGCGAGGCGTGTTGAAGAGCGAAGGCCGGTCGACCCGAAGCTCGCGTTCCCTCGCGGCCGCGATCGCCGCTGCGATCCAGGGCGTCTACCAGCTGGACGCCGCCGCACCGAGCGCCTCGAAGCCGGGCTCTTCGGCGCCGGCTCTTCGGCACATGGTGGAGGGCCTGGTGGCCGCCCAACCCGGGCGCAGATGAGCGACGCGGACGAGCGATTCCACGCCTTCGACAGCCTGCGCGCCGCAGCCATGCTGCTGGGCATCTTCTTTCACGCCTCCCTGGCCTACGTGGATCCACCCCTCTCGTTCTGGGTCGTGCAGGACGAGAGTCGGCACCTGGGCTTCGGCGTCTTCGCCTGGGTTTCCCACAGCTTCCGGATGCAGCTCTTCTTCGTCATCGCCGGCTTCTTCGCGCGGCTGGTCTTCCACCGCTATGGGAGCTGGCGCTACACGCGCCACCGAGCGGTGCGTCTGGCGCTCCCGTTCATCGTCGGCGTACTGCTGAACAACGCGATCCAGGGGTCGTTCTTCCACTACACCTACGCGGCAGGTCTCGTCGTGCCCGACGCGGCCGAGATGGCAGCGGCGGCGGCGCAGCCGTTCGGCTGGGCGAGCTACTTCGATCACTTCAGCCTGGGTGTGTACTGGTTCCTGGAGTATCTGATCTGCTTCTCCGCGGCGGCTCTGGCGACGCTGGCCCTGGGAGCTCGAACCCGTCGCTACCGCGGGACCGCCGGTGGCGCGGCGCTGGACCGACGCCTCGCGGCGCTCGTGCGCTCGCCCTGGAAGCCCGGGTGGCTGGCGATGCCTCACGCCGCTCTCCTCTACTGGACAGGGGAGTGGGGCGTGGGAAGCCCCGCCGGAATCCTGCCGGAGCTCGTATGGCTGCTCTACTACGGCTCCTTCTTCGGCTTTGGCTGGGCCCTGCACCGCCAGCCCGCGCTTCTCGGAGACCTGCGGAAGGGGACCGGGCGCGATCTGTTCTGCGCGCTCGTCGTGGGTGCGGCCGCCCTCGGCATTTCGGTCGCGGGCTACGTCGGTGAACCGCCGGCACCGGCCGTGCTCCGCGGGATCGCGCTGCTCCTGACTGCCACCTTCACGTGGCTGATGATCTTTGGCTCGATGGGGCTCTTTCTGCGCGTGTTCCGACACGAGAGCCCGGCGATCCGCTACGTGTCCGATTCGAGCTACTGGCTCTACCTGACCCACGACTACTACGTGATGGGACTTCAGATCCTACTCGCGCCCCTGCTGCTCCCGGCTCCACTCAAATTCACGATCGTGGTGGTCGGCGCCCTGTCGGTCCTGTTCCTGAGCTACGAGCTCGGCGTCCGGTACACCTTCATCGGCGCCGTTCTGAACGGCCGGAAGCAGCGGACGAGGCGCCACCAGAAGATGGTGATGGCTCGCGCGGATCGGCTCCTCTAGTGGAGAATCCGTCGCATCTTCGCCTGGGGCGAGGAGCGGTAGAAGCGGCGCAGCTCCGAGAGCAGGCCCTCGGTGTCCGACGGCCGCCGGAAGCGGCGGGCCAGGTGCCGGCAGTAGCGGCCAGCCACCGCGTGGGCGGTCTCGTAGCGGGCCCGGGTCTCGTCGTCCAGCCAGTCGGCCCAGCGGAAGCGCTCGAAGTGGGCCAGCGGGTCGGCGCCGCACGCGCGGGCGTAGAGGAAGCGGTCCACGTCGGCCTGGATCTCGAGCACCAGGCACGACACGGGCAGGTCCCGTTCCGCGTGCCAGGCCAGGCAGACCAGGTGGCTGGTCTCCTCCAGGATCGTGCCCATGTCGTCCCGGTCGCGCTCGTCGAGGTAGAGGCCGATCCGGAGAACGCCGCCCTTCTCCACTGCAACCAGTCCGCTGCGCGGATTCGGTCGATCCCGCGGCAGCTCGTGCTCGGCCGCCTCCGGCCGGATCACGAAGTCTCCGGGCTCGAAGTCGAGGTCGAGGGCGTAGGCGCTCGCGAGCCAGCGGCCGGCCCTCGAGACGGCGCGCTCCACGTCCCTCACTGCCAGCGCCTCAGGGTCTCGGGCGCGAGCGGCAAGACGCCGCGCCGGATCAGGCGGCGCCGGTCGCGCTCGCTCGCGGTGGCGGCGTAGCGCTCGTAAATGCGCAGGAGGTCGACCTCTCCGTCCGCCCCCGCCCGGGTCCGATCACCCACCTCGGCCAGCACGTCCACGAAGCAGCCGAAGTCCCGGGCCAGCTCGCCGAAGAGGCCGGGCCAGGTGGGCTCGCGGGTCGCCCGGGACAACGAGGTCGAGACGTCCGCGTAGGCCGCACGGCCGATCTGCCCCACGTAGTCCATGTCGACCAGGCTGCGGCGCAGGCTGTCGCCGAAGACGCCCGCCACGAACAGGGCCCGATCGCCCAGGTCCCGGAGCTTGCGCATCCGGCCGGCGCCGCTCTCCTGGCGGGCCTCCAGGAAGGCCTCGCCCAGGGTCGGATCCCCCTCCCGGAACCGGCCCAGCGGGCCCGGCCGGCGGATCCAGCCCTCCAGCAGCTCCACCAGGTAGGACTTGGCCAGCGGGCTCGGCCGAGCGCCCAGCTCGGCCAGGGCCGCCGTCAGGAGCTCGGAGAAGAGGGCCCGAGAGGAGCCCCGCTCGATCCGCTCCCGGCCCTTGTCCATCCCGCTGTGCCTTTGCCCCGCCATTCATCTCATGGGATCGGCCACCCGGGGCGGTCGGCTGAGCCCCGGACCCATCCGAAAATTCGCTCTGGAACGGCGTCTCCCCTTGACGCCCCGCCGGGGAGGTCTAACTTGCCAGCCCGTTTGGCACTCCCCTTGATCGAGTGCCAGAAATCCAACTTTCAACGCTACGGCGCCCCCGAGCAGCGGGGGGCCACCACTCGGAGGAACCGGAGCTATGAAGATTCGTCCGCTCCACGACCGAATCCTCGTCAAGCGCCTCGAGGAGGAGGAGAAGACGAAGGGCGGCATCATCATTCCCGACACCGCCAAGGAAAAGCCCCAGG
>JAPUKG010000326.1 GCA_027295775.1 Pseudomonadota bacterium | reverse complement strand
ACGAGGTCGATGGACTGCCCGTGGCCTTTCCGAAGGACGGCTACCAGGGCGGCTACATCGGGGACCTCGCCCGCGAGCTCCACGAAGAGCACGGCGAATCCCTGGTCGACGAGCCCGGCGACGGCGTCTTTCGTGAGGTGGCGCAGTCGCGGATCTTCAGCCAGATCCGCAAGACCCTCGACGACCTGGGCATCCATTTCGACGTGTACTCGAGCGAGCGGGCTCTCCATGACGAGGGAAAGCTCGACGCGGTGATCGAAGGTCTCCGCGAGAAGGAGCTCGTCTACGAGCAGGACGGCGCCACCTGGCTGCGCGCGACGGCGCTCGGCCTCGAGCGCGACCGGGTGCTGATCAAGAGCTCCGGCGAGCCGACCTACCTGCTTCCGGACCTCGCGTATCACCGCGAGAAGTTCCGGCGCGGCTTCGACACCGTGATAGACGTGCAGGGCGCGGATCACAAGGAGCAGTTCGACTACGTGGCCCAGGGGGTCGGTGCTCTCGGCTGTCCCGCGGATCGGGTCGAGCTGGTGTTGCACCAGTTCGTGACGCTCACCCGCGGCGGCGAGCAGATGAAGCAGTCGACCCGCAAGGCCACCTACGTCACCGTGGACGAGCTGCTACGGGGCATCGGCGGAGATGTGTTTCGCTTCTTCATGGTGCAGCGGCGCGCCGAGAGCCACCTGGATTTCGACCTCGACCTGGCCGAGGACACGGACTGGAAGAAGAATCCGACCTACTACATCCAGTACGCTCATGCGCGCACCTACGGCATCGAGCGCAAAGCGGGGGAGGGGGGCATCGCCATGCCCGATGCAGCGAGCGTCGACGCTGACGCACTGACGCTTCCCGAGGAGATCGAAATCCTCAAGAAGATCTCCGAATTCCCGGAGATCGTCGTGCGCGCGGGCACGACCCGGGAGCCCCATCATCTCGCGTACTACGCGAGAGACGTGGCCGCGCTCTGGAACCCCTATGTGCAGGACGGCTCGCGCCACCGCGTGCTGTCAGACGACCCCGCGCTCACCAGTGCACGCCTGGGGCTGGCCCTGGGTGTTCGGATCGTGCTGGCCAATACCCTCGCCGTGCTCGGCATCTCGGCACCGGAGCGGATGTGATGGCGCGGCGCGAGAGGACTCGCGGGAGCACGCTCGGTGCCGTGCTGGGGCTCGGCGTGCTGGCATCGGTTGCGTTCGTGGCCGGCGGCGTGGCCGGTCTGCTGTGGAAGGAGCCCGGGCTACTGGTCGCCTATCTGCGCGGAGACACCACCGAGATCGCCCTGTCCACGGCTGCCGCCGACCTGGCTGCGGTCGACACCCCGCCGGTGGCCGCGCTGGCGGAGCCGAGGAAAAAGGAGTCCGAGAAGATTGTGACTCCGCCTATGGTCGCGGCGAAGTCTGTTGATCGGCCCGCTGTTGCCGCTCCGCCGCCGTCGGCAAGGCCTGCCCCCGCTCCACGGTCAGCGGCACGGCGTGCCGAAGAGCCGGAAAGCATCGCCATCCAGGTGGGTGCGTTCGGAGAGCGGAAGGTCGCGGACGGGCTGCGCAAACGCCTGCGCGATGCGGGCTTCCCCGCCTACCTGGCCGCCGCAGCGCGCGCCGGCGATCCCTGGCGGGTGCGCGTCGGCCCCTATGGAACCCGGGGCGAAGCAGAGCAGATCGCCAGCCGCCTCAAGCTCGCAGAGAAGCTGCCGACCTGGGTCCTCGATGAGAACGCGGCGCCATAGGTGCGTACCGTCGTCGGCGGGCCGAGCCGAAGGCAGCAAGCCGGCCGTAGGTCCGGCATGGAACGGCTGGAAGCCGACCAGACCTGAACGCCCGAAGCCGGCAATGAGGCCGGCGCGCAGCGAGCTCCCGCGAGGGGAACCCTCGCGGGAGGCGAGCGAAGCCAAATGAACTGGGTCGTGACCGGATGCCGGGGACAGCTGGGCCACGCGCTCGTCGCGCTACTCGAGCGTGAAGGGGTCCCGGTGCGTGCAGCCGACCTGGAGGTGGACATCGCCGACCCGGCTGCGCTGGCAGAGTTTCTCGCGGTCTCGCCACGGCCTCAGGTGGTGGCGAACGCCGCCGCCTTCACCCACGTCGACCGCTGCGAGCGCGAGCCCGAGGCCGCGGCCCGCGCCAACCACGAAGGTCCGGCAGTGCTGGCGAAGGCCTGCCGGGAGATCGGTGCCCGTCTGGTGCACGTCTCCACGGACTATGTCTTCCCCGGCGACGGCAGCGAGCCCTACGCCGAAACCGACCCCACCGGACCCCGCTCCACCTACGGACGCACCAAGCTCGCCGGAGAGCAGGTGGTGCAGCAGACCTGTGAGGACGCGCTCGTGGTGCGCACCAGCTGGGTGTTCGGCCGCGGCCGCAACTTCCTGGCGGCCATCCTGGCCCAGGCCGCCAGCCGGCGTTCCGGTGAGGCGGAGGGCCCGCTGAAGGTGGTCGACGACCAGATCGGGCGTCCGACCTACGCGGTGGACCTGGCCCTCGGCCTGTATCGGCTGGTCGAGGCCGAGGCCCGGGGCCTGTACCATCTGTCCAGCGCGGGAAGGGCCAGCTGGTGGGACCTTGCCCGTTTCTGTCTGGACGAAGGGGGCTACCCGGACCTGGTCGTGGAGCGCATCCGCACCGGGGACCTGGAGCTGCCAGCCGAGCGACCCGCCTGGTCGGTGCTCGACTGCTCGAAAGCCGAGACCCTGGGGATCCGGATGCGCCCGTGGCAGGAGGCCGTCCGCGCCTACCTGCACTCCGAAGACTCTCCACTGGCCAAAACGACCGGAGGAAACCCGTGAGCGAGAGCCGTCCCCGCCGTGTCCTCGTGACGGGAGGCGCAGGCTTCATCGGCTCGCACCTGTGTCAGCGCCTGATCGACGAGGGTTGGGATGTGATCGCCTTCGACAACCTGCTCACCGGCAGGGTCGCAAACATCGATGCGCTGCTCGGCCACGAGCGCTTCGAGTTCCGACACTATGACGTCACGAACTATCTGTACGTCGAGGGCGAGCTCGACGCGATCCTGCACTTCGCGTCTCCGGCCAGCCCCGCCGACTTCGAGCGCCTGCCGATCCAGATCCTCAA
>JAPUKG010000325.1 GCA_027295775.1 Pseudomonadota bacterium | reverse complement strand
GTACTCGCTCGAGACGACGGCGGCCCAGTTCTCGGTGATGTAGATGTCCACGTCGCCGCCGCCAACGACCTGGCCGCCCCAGGTGTGGCTGCCGCTCGGGTTCCGGACCTGCCAGGGGCCGCCGCCGCCCACCAGCCAGGGCTGGATGCGTCCCAGGGGCAGGTAGAGCTTGAGATTGATCGGCATGGCCGGCCCCGAGATCGTTCCGTAGCCCTCGTACTGGAACTCGACGCCCAAGAACTTCATGAACTTGAGACCGATGCGTCCCCGGAAAGCCCACTCGTTGTCGACCCGGCCGTCGATGCCGCGGACGTAGGACGACTCCAGCGCGACGTAGAGCCCGCCTCGCTCGTAGTCCGGCCCGGACGCCTGCTGCGCCCACGCGGGAGCCGCGAGCAGGAGCGCCAGTGCCGCGATCAGTCCTAGGGTAGCTGCGCGCATCGATCCCTCCGATTGGCGTGTCGGCAAGCCCGCCACCGCGAAGCCTATCACCGTCACCCGGGGGATTGTCAATTTTGTGGGGGTGGGGCGGCCGCGCGGTGTAGCCACCCCGCTGCGGGGTTCTAGCCCTCGTCCGAACGCTCTCGGTCCAGTCGCTGGCGCTCCGCCAGGAGCCGCTCGAACTTCTCCGGCAGCACCGAGACGAAGATGCCCTCGGCCTCGGCGGTCATCCGCTCTCCCGCGTACACGCGCCCGGACGTGAAGATCTTGCGCCCCTCGGTCCGGTCGAGGCGAGCCTCGAAACGGAGCGGCGTGTGCAGCGGCGTCGGCTTTCGGTAGATCACCGTGAGGGTACCGGTCATCCCCGGGTTCCCGCCCAGGGAGTTGGCGAAGCCCAGCACCTCGTCGAAGGCCGCGGCCACGAAGCCCCCGTGGACGCAGCCCGGTGCGCCTTCGTAGGCGGAGCCGAAGGTGACGTGCCCGTGCACGAGCTGGCCGTCGGCCTCCAGGGAGATGGGCGGGGCGAGGGGATTGGCGAGACCGATCAGCGGACTCTGATCGAAGAACGCGGCGGTGCTGCCCGCGGGCCCGGTCTCTGCCCAGCCCTCGTATTGGTGCCTCCTCGGATGAGTCTCGAGCTGCTCGGCGTAGCGCTCGAGGCCGTTCGCGGCGAGGCGGAGCTCCTGCTCGGGGGCGTCGCTCTCCACCAGCCGCTCGATCACCAGGCGCATGGCGGCGGCCAGCCGCCTCTTCTCCGCCCACACGCCCGGGGTGGCCTTCATGGCGCTGATGTCCCAGTAGGAGAAGCGCCGCCCGGTTTCTTCCTCGTCGCTCACGGGACACTCCCTGTGCGTCGATGGTCAGCTACCGAAGAGGTCGAGCATCGCGTCCAGGTTGGCGCGCAGGCGTTCCGGGGGTACCCCGACGGCCGGCGCGTAGAGGAGGGGCTCCTCGGTCAGGTCCTTCCACTGGGCCAGTCGGTCCCGCGCCTCGTCGGGCGTGCCCGCGATCGCGATCTCGTCCACCAGCTCGTCGGGGATCGCGTCGGCAAGGGCCCCCAGATCCATCCTCTTGAACGCGGCCCGGCACGCCTGGCCGACCTCGCGCATGCCGTGGTGGTCGAGGATGCTGTGGTAGAGCGCAGTGGTGTAGTAGAAGCCGATCTGGCTCTTGGCATCGCGCACGGCGTCGTCGCGGTTCTCCTGGATCGACGTCATGACGTACGGAGCCAGTCGGCACGCGCCGCTCTCGCGGCCGGCCTTCTCCTCGGCGGCGCGCAGTCCCGGCAGGGTCACCTCCCGGTGCCAGCGCCGGGTGGCGATCGGGTGACCCACGAGTCCGTCGGCGGTGGTCCCGGCGGCGGCAATCATCCCCCGGTTCACTGCGGCGATCCAGATGGGGATCGTGTCGCGGGCCGCGCCGGGCCGAGCGTACATCGGAACGTGGAGGTTCCAGTGCTTCCCTTCCCAGCGGAGGCCGCCGCCCTTCTGAGCGGCAAAGGCCGCGCGCAGGATCTGGATCAGCTCCACCATGCGCGGAGCGGGCGCCGAGAAGGGAACGTCGAACCAGTCCTGGTTCATGCGGCGGGTGGCGCTCCCCAGGCCCAGGATCATCCGGCCCTCGGAGAGCTCGTCCAGGTCTATGGCCGCGCTCGCGTGCAGGAGCGGCGAGCGGGTGAATGCGTTGGCGATCCCGGTTCCGAGACGGATCCGGGAGGTCGCCTGGGCGATGGCGCCCAGGGGCACATAGCCGTGGCGGTTGAAGAACTCGATGGTGAAGACGGAGTCGAGCCCCGCCGCCTCCGCCCGCACCGCCAGGTCCACGTCGGCGCGCACCGAGCCGCCCACCAGGATCAGTCCGATCTTCATCGCGGCCTCCAGGCCGCCCATTCTGACGGGCGTGACCGGTTCCGTCACGGACCTCCGCTGCAATGGGGCCATGCCGGGCACTCTTCCCCTCGACCCCCCGATGATCGACCGGCCCGGAAGTCTTCTCGAAGTGCCCTCTGGCCAGGCTCAGGGGGCGCTTCGAGGAGCACCAGCCCCGGAGGTGAACTCACGATGACGGAAACCCGAACCCTCCCCCGCTGCCTGGTGTGCGGCTTTACCGAGATCCGCACAGACCAGATCGACGAGCCGGGTCCCCTGCTGCTGGCCGAGTGCCCCCGTTGCGATCACCGCTGGACGCGGCGGCGGCCGTTGCTACGCGCCCTGCCCAGCCCGATCCCGGCCCGCGTACCGGCGCTCGCGCCGGTCCCCCGGGAGGTACCCGGCGCGGCGTGATACCGTCGCGCCATGGCCCCTGCAGCTCCCCTCCGGCTCGTGCTCTACACGGGCAAGGGCGGTGTTGGCAAGACCACCACTGCGGCCGCCACCGCGGTCTGCGCCGCCGAGCGGGGCCTGCGCACCGGGATCGTCTCCGCCGACGCGGCCCACAGCCTGGGCGACGTGCTCGAGTGCGAGGTGGGTCCCGAGCTCCGCGAGCTCGCGCCCAACCTGGTGGCGGTGGAGATCGACGCCCGCGTCGAGATGGCGCGCCACTGGGGCCGCATCCGCGACTACCTGGTCTCGCTGTTCCGCTACCAGGGGATCGAGGACGTGGTGGCCGAGGAGCTCGCGCTCCTGCCCGGTGCCGAGGAGCTCACGACCCTGCTCGCCGTCGAGGCCCTGGCCGCGAGCGGGGACTTCGATTTCGTAGTCGTGGACTGCGCGCCCACCGACTCGACCCTGCGGCTGCTGACCCTCCCGGACGTGGCGCGGGGCACTCTGCGCGTCCTGCTGAAGCTGCAGCAGGCCCTGTCTGCGCTGATCACGCCCCTGGCCCGGAGCGTCGTGCCGGTTCCCCTGCCGGACTCGGCGGTCTTTCGCGACGCCGAGACCCTCCTCTACAAGCGGTTGCGTCAGCTGCGGCGTCGCATCACCGCCGCGCGGACCAGCGTGCGCATCGTGGTCACCCCCGAGCGTATGGTCATCGACGAGTCCCGGCGCGCCTTCACCGACCTCTGCCTGTTCGACGTCCCGTGCGACGCCGTGGTGATGAACCGGCTGCTGCCCGACGCCGTTGCCGAGGAGGAGTTCTTCCGCGACTGGTTCCGGATCCAGGAGGAGCGCACCCGCGAGGTGGCGGAGTACTTCGCGCCCCTCCACCTGCTGCGCGCGCCGCTGCAGGACGACGAGGTGACGGGCCTCGAGCGGCTGGCCGACCATGGGCGCGGTCTCTTCGCGGAGGTCGAACCCGACGCGGTGCTGTGCAGCGCGCCCCGGGTGCGCTTCGCGCGCAGCGCGGCCGGCTACCGGGCGCACCTGCCGCTTCCCGGCGCCTGCGCCGACGACCTCGACGTGGCCGTGGTGGAGGACGAGCTGGTGGTGCGGGCCGGTGGCCGGCGGCGGGCGCTGCTCCTGCCCCATCGCATGGCGTCTCTACAGGTCTCGGGGGCGCGGCTGCGCGACGGCGAGCTGGTGGTCTCGTTCGCCGGCTCGCCCGGCGCTGACGCGGAGGGCTGAACGTGCGCGTCCTACTCCACACTGGCAAGGGCGGCGTCGGCAAGACGACTCTGGCACTGGCCACGGCCCTGGGCGCCGCCGAGCACGGCCACCGGGTGTTCGTGCTCTCCACCGACTCCGCCCACAGTCTGGGCGACGCGCTGGGCCGGCGGATCGGGCCCCGGCCAGTGGCCATTGCCGAGGGCGTGGTGGCCCAGGAGGTGGGCGTTCTCGACGAGCTCGACCGCGCCTGGTCCGAGATCCAGGAATGGCTGCGCCAGCTCCTGCGCGACGAGGCCGACGAGATGGTCGCTGACGAGCTGCTCGTCTTCCCGGGCATGGAGGAGCTGGTGAGCCTGCGCGCGGTCCGCGAGGTGGAGGCGACCGGCGAGTTCGATGTGTGCGTCGTCGACTGCGCGCCGACGGGCGCCACCCTGCGCATGCTCCGCTTCCCCGACGCGCTGCGCATCTTCATGGAGCACTTCTTCGATCTCGAGCGCCGGGGCGCGCGGCTGCTGCGGCCGCTGGTGAAGCGCTTGGGCGCGGCGGGGCTCGTGCCGCGGGAGGAGTTCTTCGACGCCTTCGAGCGCCTGTACCGCGAGGTCGAGGACGTGCGCCAGATCCTGCTGGACACCGACCGCACCACCGCGCGCCTGGTCGTGAACCCGGCGCGGGTGGTGGTGGAGGAGACGCGCCGCTCGTTTTCCTATCTGAGTCTCTACGGCGTGGCGACCGACGCGGTGCTGGTCAACCGGGAGCTCCCCGAGCGCGCCACCGGTGGGTACTTTGCCCGCTGGGGCGCGCGGCAGCGGGAGGAGCTGGAAGAGATCGCCCGGAGCTTCCCGGTGCCCCTCTTCCACGCGCCCCTCCATTCCCGGGAGCTGCGCGGCGTCTCGGACCTCCAGGCCCTGGCCCGGGAGGTCTTCGGCGATACGGACCCGGCGCGCATCCTGACCCGCGCGCGACCCATCCGGCTGCACAAGCGCGGGGACCGGACCGTCCTCGCCATCGACCTGCACGGCGTGCGCAAGGAGGAGCTCGACGTGCGCAGCACCGGCAGCGAGCTGCTGGTGCGCGTGCGGGACGCGGAGCGCCGCATCGCGCTGCCCGCGTCGCTGGTCGGGCGCGAGGTGGACGAGGCGCACCTCGACGACGGCGTCCTGGAGGTGGTCTTCGCCGCGTGAGCACCCGGGCGTCCGAGTCCCAGCATCGCTGGCGGCGCGGGACGCCCGCGCCGCAGCGCATCGTGTCGCTCGTGCCGAGCATCACCGAGTCGCTCTTTGCCCTCGGCCTGGGCGAGCGGGTCGTGGGCGTCACCGAGTGGTGTGTGCACCCGGCGGACGGGGTGGCGCCCCTTCCCAAGCTCGGCGGTACCAAGAACCCGGACCTGGACGGCGTCGCCGCCCTCCGGCCCGATCTCGTGATCGCGAATCGGGAAGAGAACACCCGCCGCGCGCTAGAGCACCTCGAGGCGGCCGGGCTCTCGGTGTGGGTCACCTATCCGCGCACCGCGCGCGAGGGAGCGGCGCTGCTGGCCGAGCTGGCGGACCTGGGCGCGAGCCCCGAGGCGCGGGCGCGCGTGGTCGAGCCCGTGCGGGCGGCGGTGGAGGAGGCCGAGGCGGCGCTCCGGGCGACGCCGGCCCGGCCGCGGCCCGGGGTCTTCTGCCCCATCTGGCGCGATCCCTGGATGGCGGCCGGTGGCGACACCTACGTCCACGACCTGCTGCGCCTGTGCGGCGGGCGCAACGTCTTCGCCGCCGAGGGCGACCGGCGCTACCCGGTGGTCTCGTTGGAGCGTGTCGCGGAGGCCGCCCCTGAGGTGATCCTGCTGCCGGACGAGCCCTACGCCTTTGGGGCTCGGGACGTCGCGGAGCTGGCCGCTCTCGACATTCCGGCGGCTCACAGTGGCCGCATTCACTTGATCGACGGCACCCAGGTGTCGTGGTACGGTCCACGCATCGAGTCGGCTCTCCGATTGCTCACC
>JAPUKG010000324.1 GCA_027295775.1 Pseudomonadota bacterium | reverse complement strand
TCCTTGTGCTCATCGGGAATCCAGCGGTGAACCGGGAGCTGCAGCGTGTCGGTGGTCTCCGGGGCGATCGCATTCACCCGGATCTTCACGGGACCCAGCTCGAGGGCAAGACTCTTCGTGAACCCCGTAAGCGCCGAATTGAACGCCGAGTAGACCGCGGCTCCGGGAATCCCCCGGAAGGCCTCGATGGTCGAGAAGTGGATGATGCTGCCGCCGTCTCCGTGCTCCAGCATGTGCGGCAGGACAGCGCGCGTGCACCGGAAGACCTGCTTGAGATTGATGTCGTAGAGCACCTCCCAGTCGTCTTCGCTGCTGCGCACGAAGGCGCCGCCGCGACCGAGGTAGTCGCCCACCAGGTTGACGAGCACGTCGATCCGGCCGAAGGCCCCCACGGCGGCGGCCACCATCGTGTCTACCTGGGCCTGGATGCGGACATCGATCACCTGGGCCAGGGCCCGGCCGCCCCGCTCCTCGATGGCGGCGACCGTCTGCTCGGCTCGTCCCGCGTCCTGCTCGGCAACGACGATCAGGGCGCCGTAGGCCGCAAAGGTCTCGGAGATGCTCCTCCCCATGCCGCCACCACCTCCCGTGACGATGGCGACCTTGCCTTCCAGTGAGACTGCAGACCGATCCAGCATGCTGCCCTCCTCAGAGAACGAATCGTGCGAGCCAGAGAAGGCCGACTCCGACCGCGACGCCGGCAGCGCCGAGCACGCGCAGCGTCGAAGGGTCGTCTATCGCGTTGAGGACCGAGTCCGCGACCACCCGGTAGCTCCCCGGCGCCAGCGCGAGCCAGACCGCGCCCCCGCCGCACATCCAGCCGATCACGCGCATCGTCGCGACGCCGGCGCCGTCGCCGGGATGGCCGCTTCCCACGAGCGCCGCCGCGATGGCGGCGAGCACCGCCGCGAGGACCCGCAAGCGCGTATTCGTCGCGAGGATCTGCCGGTAGCGCGCGATCGTCGCCTCCGGGGCGACGACGAGCGGGGCGCGGGCGAGGATCACGACGACGGCGACGATCGCCGTGACGACAGCGAGCGGCTCCATGCTGGCCTCCTCCGTCTCCTCATTCGAGAGTGCAGCCCAACCCCTCTCGGTGGATCGCCGTCCGTTCTCCGAGTCCGGGCACCCAGGCGCGCACCCGCTCCTGGTCGCGCAGGATCTCGAGCTCGATGGGATCCATGCTCGGAAACTGATCCGCCCGACAGTCTGCCACGTCCCGGTTCGCCACGTACACACACGAACACATCTGCTTGGCGAGCATCGCCGCCCCAATGTCGACTGCCGTGCGCGTGGGAAGGTACCAGCGCCAGAACACGAGGCCGATCGCGACGAGCCCCACAGCGGCGGCGCCCAGCAGGATCTTGCGCCCCCGACTCACGGACCGCTCCGATCCGGAAAGGCGGAGATCAGCGAACCAAAGGGCTCCTTGATCTCGGGGTAGGCCGTCCCCTGGGCCTCGCCGAGGCGGACGGCGACGAGGTCCTTGCTGGGGACGATCGCCACCATCTGGAAGTACGCGCCCTCCGCGACGAAGGTGGACTCGGGCGCTCCCGCCAGGACCTTCCACTGCCCCTCCACCGGCGAGCGATTCAGCCAGAAGTGGGCACCGTAGACCGCGTTGTTTCCGGCTGGGTTCACGGTCCGTGAGAAGTCGACCCAGCCTTCCGGCAGGATCCGCACTCCGTCCCAGACGCCGTCGCGCAGGTAGAGATGGCCGAAGCGCGCCCAGTCCCGGGCCGTCGCGTGTACGAACGCACCCCCGAGGAACTCGCCGCTGGCCGCGAACTCGGGCTGGGCGCTGCCCATGCCGATCGGATCGAACAGCTCGCGGCGCAGAAAGTCTCGTGTCCCGATGGCGCCGCCGCCAATCGTATCGCCGCAGATCTTCGCGATCAGGATGCTCGTGCCCGTGGAGTAGGCCCAGTGCTCTCCGGCTGGATGGACGAGGGGAGCGTCCGCCGCGTAGGCGGCGGGTGCCCGCGAGCCCTCCCCGAACAGGAGCCGTGAGATGAAGGCCGAGAGCAGATCCCCGCCCCCCTCGAAGCCGTCCGAGTTCCCGATCCCGCTTCTCATCTGGAGCAGATGCCGAAGCGTGACGGCTCCGCGCGGGTCGTCCGGCCCGCTCCAGGTCGAGATGGGAGCCC
Organism: Pseudomonadota bacterium; assembly: GCA_027295775.1. Taxonomy (GTDB): domain Bacteria; phylum Myxococcota_A; class UBA9160; order UBA9160; family UBA4427; genus JAPUKG01. The sequence continues at coordinate 3,898 of JAPUKG010000324.1, read as the reverse complement.
GCGCGTCCAGCTCTAAGCGGCCCGGCCGTACCAGCAATCCCGTGAGGGCGTTGGTGACGCTCTTCGCCATCGACCAGGACTGGAAGCGGCTGTCGGGACCGAAGCCCTCGGCGTAGCGCTCGAAGACGATGCGCCCCCCCTGCGCCACGAGCAGCGCCCGGGTGTCCGCAAAGCCGCCGCGTCCGCGGGACGCGAAGAGCTTCTCGACCTGGGCTTCGAAGACTCCGCGGTCGAGATCGGCGGGCAGCGAACCGACGGGCCACTCGTCGGTCGGCCATGCCACACCGTCGGGCTGGGCGGGCAGCGGAGCGAGGTCGGCGGCGACCGGAGAGGCGCTCGCGAGGATTGCCACCGCCAGGAGCGGGGCGCTCCGACATCGACGATGAACCGACCTGGGCTTCACCTGCGGCCTCCGGTGGCCGGGAAACTAGCAGCCCAGCTCCTTCGCTCGCGCGGTTCTAGAGGGGCCGCTCGATCCCGAGCTTCTTCAGCCGAGAGGTCAGGGTGGTCGGTCGGATGCCGAGGAGCTCGGCCGCCCCGTCCGCGCCACCGATCTTCCAGCGCGTGCGGCGCAGGGCGCGATGCAGGTTCTCCCGCTCGAGATCGAGCAGTTGCGCCTCGGTGAGGATCTCGTCCTCGCCGCTGGCGCTGGGGGCGCGCTTCGCCCGAGAGGCCGAGCCGGTCGAGCCAGCCGAGCCGGCTGGAAGACCGACGTCCACCCGCAGCGGCCCGCCGCGCCAGGTGATGACCGCACGCTCGATCACGTTGGCGAGCTCTCGCACGTTGCCCGGCCAGTCGTAGGCCTCGAGCGCCTCGCGGGTCTCGCGTGGCATTCGCGGGACGTCTCGCCCCATGCGGCGGGCGGCGCGCTCGAGGAGGTGCGCGGCCAGCGGCGCGATGTCGGCGCGCCGCTCGCGCAGCGGCGCCACCTGGATCGGAAAGACATCGAGCCGGTAGTAGAGATCCTCGCGGAAGCGGCCAGTATCGATGTCGGCGCGCAGGTCCCGGTTGGTCGCGGCGATCACGCGCACGTCCACCTCGCGGGTGCGCTCTTCGCCCACGCGCTCATAGCAGCCCTCCTGGAGGACCCGCAGGAGCTTGCCCTGGAGCTCGAGCGGGATCTCGCCCACCTCATCGAGGAAGAGGGTCCCGCCGTCGGCCGCGGCGAAGCGTCCCTCGCGGTCGGCGGTGGCGCCGGTGAACGCGCCCTTCGCGTGGCCGAAGAACTCGCTCTCGTAGAGCTCGCGGGGAATGGCGGCGCAGTTCACCTGGATGAGCGGTCGGTCGGCCCGCCCGCTGCGGCGGTGGATCTCCCGCGCCACCAGCTCCTTGCCCGTGCCGGACTCGCCGTCGATCAGCACGGTGGCGTCAGTTGGCGCCACCAGCTCGATGCGCTCGAGCACGCGCGCCAGCGCCGAGCTCTGTCCCACGATTTCGCCGGACGCCTTCGCCTCGGTGACCTCCTCGCGCAGGTACTCGTTCTCGAGCGCGAGCTCGCGGCGCAGGGATTCGATCTGCTCGAACGCGCGCGAGTTGGCGAGGGCGGCCGCGGCGTGGTCGGCGATGATCTCGAGCCACTCGAGGGTCTCGCGATCGAAGGGCGCCCGGGTGAAGACGCCCAGCACGCCCAGCACCTCGCCCGCGAACAGGAGCGGCGCGCCGCCGAAGCCACGGATCCCCTCGCGGCGGGCCCACTCGGGCCGCGCGATCCAGGTGGCGTCGCGCTCGATCTCCTCGACGCACAGGGTCTCGCCCCGGCCAACGGCGCCGATCTTGCGCACGCCGATGGGGAAGCGCCGGAAGTCACCGTCCGTGCGCGACCAGTCCGCGCCGTCCTCGCGCGGGCTCCCGGCGCTCGCCGCCAGGTGCAGGCACGGCACGTGCTGCGGACACTCGCTGCGCCGCGGGCACACCTCGCAGATGTCCCCCGGCTTGATCAGCCAGAGGCGGGCCAGCGCCACGTCCGCCTGGGACGCCAGCCCCGACACGATCTGCTGGTGGCAGGGCCCCTCGGCGCTCTGATGGGCCAACGCCAGGAGCAGCTCCTTGAGAGACCGATAGGCGGGCTCCATGCGTGCAGGATACGACGAAATCTCGTGGATAAAGAGCGATATTTCGTAGAAAGGCGAAATATCGTTCTTCCTCGGAATCCGAATTTATCTCATAACTATTTGATTTTAAATAGATATCGACGGGTCAACCGAGATGGCACGCGATGTGCTCTAGGAAGTCGCCATCAACCCAGAGGAGACGCCGATGATCCGACTCTACGACTTCCATCTCTCGGGCAACGCCCACAAGGTCCGCAACCTGCTCTCCGTGCTCGGGGTCGAGCACGAGCGCGTGAACGTCGACCTCCTGGCCGGCGAGCAGCGGGCGCCCGAGTTCCTGACGCTGAACCCGTTCGGCAAGGTGCCGGTGCTCGTGGACGGCGACGTGGTGCTGCGCGACTCGAGCGCCATCGCCGTCTACCTGGGCCGCAAGTTCGGCCGCGGCGAGTGGCTGCCCGTGGACGCCGAGGGCGAGGCCCGCGTCCAGGAGTGGCTCGCGATCTGCACGGGCGAGGTTGCCAACGCCCCTGGCTTCGCGCGGCTGATCACGGTCTTCGGCGCAGAGGGCGACCTGGAGGAGGCTCAGCAGAAGTCCCACGCGCTGCTCGAGCGCTTCGAGGAGCACCTGAGCGAGCAGCCCTTCCTGGCCGGCGAGCGCCCAACCATCGCCGACATCACCAACTACTCGTACATCGCCCTGGCGCCCGACGGCGGCGTCGAGCTCGGCGCCTACCCGGCAATCCGCGGCTGGCTGGAGCGGCTCGAGAAGCTGCCCGGCTTCGAGCCCGCGCCGCAGCAGCCGGCCTGAACGGAGTCCATCATGATCGATCTCTACAGCTGGCACACGGGAAACGGACGCAAGGTCTCGATCGCCCTGGAGGAGCTCGAGCTTCCCTACCGCGTCCACGCCATCGACATCGGACAGGGCGAGCAGAAGGCGCCGGAGTTCCTGGCCATCAGCCCGAACGGGAAGATTCCGGCGATCGTCGACCGGAGCGCCGGCGGCCTCACGCTGATGGAGTCCGGCGCCATCCTGCTCTACCTGGCGGAGAAGACCGGGCGGCTCTTGCCCGTCGCCGAGGGGCGGCGCTGGAAGGCGATCGAGTGGCTGATGTGGCAGATGGGCGGGCTCGGGCCGATGCTCGGGCAGCACCTGCACTTCACCCACTACAACCCCGAGGCGTCCGACTACGCCCGGAATCGCTACGCCACCGAGGCGCGGCGGCTCTACGACGTGCTCGATCGTCGTCTGGGCGAGCACGAGTACCTGGCCGACGAGTACTCGGTGGCCGACATCGCCGCCTGGCCCTGGGTGGCGCGCTATCCGTGGCAGCAGATCGACCTGGTCAGGTACCCGCACGTTCGGCGCTGGTACGAGGCCATCGCCGCTCGGCCCGCGGTGCAGCGCGGCTGGCGCGTTCCCGAGAACGACCAGCCGATCCCGATGCCGGGCGACCACAGCGAAGGAGCGATCCGATGACGGGCAAATCCCCGTTTCACGAGGGCGAGCAGCTCGTCCAGACCCGCCTGGGCGTGCGCGACGAGATCGAGCCCTGGGCGCGCAAGGTGGTGCGCCCCTTCCTGACGGAGCAGCACCGCGAGTTCTACGCCGAGCTTCCGTTCCTGGTGGCGGCCGCACGCGACGGCCGCGGCCGCCCCTGGGTCACCCTCCTGGCGGGCGAGCCGGGCTTCGCCCGGTCCGACGATCCGACCACCCTGACCATCGCGGCGCTGCCCGCAGCCGGCGATGCCCTCGCGGACGCCATGACCGAGGGCAGCGACATCGGCTTCCTCGGCATCGAGCTCGCCGAGCGCCGGCGCAACCGCGTGAACGGCCGCGTGTCGGA
>JAPUKG010000323.1 GCA_027295775.1 Pseudomonadota bacterium | reverse complement strand
GGATCCCTTCGAGTGCGGACAGGAGCAGATCTCCAGTCCGAAGGCGCGCCACGCGGTCAAGTTCTACCTGGTGGCGATCCTGTTCGTCGTGTTCGACGTCGAGGCCATCTACTTCTATCCGTGGGGCGCCACCTTCCAGGAGACCGGGCTCGTCGGCTTCGTCGCCATCGCCATCTTCACGGTTCCGCTGGTGGTGGGGCTCACCTACGAGTGGATGAAGGGCGGCCTTGAGTGGTGATCTCCGAGGACACCCGGGCCGCCATCGACTCCGAGTGCGCCAAATACCCGCAGAAGCGCGGCGGACTGTTGCCCGCGATGCACCTGGTGCAGAAGCAGCTCGGACACATCGCTCCCGAGACCGCCGTCGAGCTGGCCGAGATCTTCGACATCCGTCCGGTCGAGGTGATGGAGGTCCTCACCTTCTACAACATGTTCTTCTCCGCGCCGCGTGGACGCCACAACGTCTACGTGTGCACCAACCTTCCTTGCGCGCTGCGCGGCTCGCGTACGCTGCTCGCGCAGATCGAGTCGCACCTGGGGATCGCGGCGGGGGAGACCACCGAGGACGGCCGGATCAGTCTCGGCCACGAGGAGTGCCTGGGCGCCTGTGCATACGCCCCCATGCTCCGCGTCGACGAGACATACCACGAGAATCTCGACCTCGAGAAGGCGAACCAGATCCTGGACGGGCTGGAGTAGTCCGTGGGTCTGAAGGTCCCGTACGTCACCAGCTACCTGACCGAGCACTGCGCCGAAGACGATTACGTGTCCCTCGCGGGCTACGAGGCGAAGGGCGGCTACCGCGCGGCGAAGAAGGCGCTCGGCATGGCGCCCCAGGAGGTGATCAATCTCGTCAAGGAGTCGGGCCTCCAGGGACGGGGCGGCGCCGGCTTCTCCACCGGTATGAAGTGGTCGTTCATGCCCCAGGACTCGGACCGCCCCAAGTACCTGGTGTGCAACGCCGACGAGTCGGAGCCGGGCTCCTTCAAGGACCGGCTCTTGCTGGAGCGCACGCCTCACAAGATGCTCGAGGGGATCCTGATCGCCGCCTGGGCGACGGGCGCCGAGAAGACCTTCATCTACGTGCGCGGCGAGTACGCGTTTCCGGCCGACGTGGTTCAGCGGGCCATCGATGAAGCGTATGAGAAGGGAATCCTGGGCCCGAGGTGCATGGGCAAGAGCTTCGCCCACGACGTGGTGCTCATGCGCGGCGCGGGCGCCTACATCTGCGGCGAGGAGACGGGCCTGCTCGAGTCGCTGGAGGGGAAGAAGGGGCAGCCGCGCAAGAAGCCCCCGTTCCCGGCCCAGTACGGCGCCTTCGGCATGCCCAGCACGGTGAACAACGTGGAGACCTTCTGCCACGTTCCCCACATCGTCGATCAGGGCGCGGACTGGTTCCGCGGCTTCGGCACCGAGAAGAGTCCGGGCACGACGCTGTTCGGCGTTTCGGGTCACGTGGTGCGGCCGGGGCTCTACGAGCTGCCCCTCGGCACGCCGCTCGACGAGATCATCTTCGAGCACGCCGGCGGCATTCCCGGCGGCCGCAAGGTGAAGGGCGTGATCCCCGGCGGCATGTCCATGCCCGTGCTGCCCGCCGGTCAGCTCGACGTACCGATGGCCAACGAGTACCTGCGCGAGCGACAGTCCATGCTCGGAACCGGCGGGATCATGGTGATGGACGAGACCACCTGCATGGTGCGCGCGTCCTGCATCATCACCTACTTCTTCCGGGACGAGTCCTGTGGCCAGTGCACCCAGTGCCGCGAGGGAACCGGCTGGCTCAACAAGATCGTGAACCGCCTCGAGCGCGGCGCCGGCAGCGAGAAGGACATCGACATCCTGGTCGATGTGGCCGGCAAGATGGAGGGCCAGACCATCTGCGCCTTCGCCGATGCCGCGGCGTGGCCGGTGCAGGGCATGATCCGCCACTTCCGGGGCGACTTCGAGGAGCACGTCCGCCAGCAGAAGTGCCCCTTCTCCGGGAGCTTCGAGCTCTGATGCCCACGATCACCGTCGACGGCGTCCAGTACGAAGTGGAGGAAGGTCGGACGATCCTGCAGGCCCTCGACGACCTGGGCCTGCTCATGAACGGCGTGGACGTACCCCACTATTGCTGGCACCCCAAGCTCTCCATCGACGGCTCGTGCCGCCTCTGCCAGGTGGAGGTGGAGGGCATGCCCAAGCTCCAGATCGCGTGCGACACGCGCGTCAGCGACGGCATGGTGATCCACACCACCACGGACCGCGTGAAGAGTGCGCGCGAGGGCGTGATGGAGCTCCTGCTCGTCAACCATCCCCTCGACTGTCCCATCTGCGACCAGGCGGGAGAGTGCAAGCTCCAGGACTACGCCTACGAGTACGGCGCCCTGCAGGCGCGGACCGTCGAGCCGCGGCGCGCCCTCAAGAAGAAGGTGGACCTGGGACCCACCATCGTCTTCGACCAGGAGCGCTGCATCCTGTGTCGTCGCTGCACGCGTTTCTGCAGCGAGATCCCGGCGACCGGCGAGCTCGGCATCTTTGCCCGCGGCGACCACTCTGTGATCGAGACCTTTCCGGGCATGGAGCTCGACAACCCGTACTCGATGAACGTGGCGGACATCTGTCCCGTAGGCGCGCTCACCACAAAGGACTTCCGCTTCAAGATCCGGGTGTGGTTCCTGGAGGACGTCCCGGGCATCTGCACGGGCTGCTCCAACGGCTGCAACATCTTTCTCGGCGTCGCCAACAACAAGGTCCAGCGCTACGTACCGCGCCGCAACGACTCGGTCAACGACACCTGGATCTGCGACGCCGGGCGCATGTCGTACCAGGAGATCGACAGCCCCAGCCGGGTGAAGGCCTCGTTGGTGCGCGGCGAGGACGGTGTGCTCGAGGCCCGTCCCTATGCTGCGGCGGTGGAGGCGGCAGCGGCGCGCCTGCGCCGACTGGTGGAGAGCAAGGGTCCCGGGGTCATCGCCGGCGTCGCGTCCGCCCACCTCACCAACGAGGACCTGGCCGTCCTGAAGCGCTTCCTCGAAGCTCTGCCGACGGAGTCTGCGGGTCTCCCGGTACCGCGCGGCGAGGCGGACGCGCTGCTCGTGAAGGAGGAGAAGGCCGCGAACGCGGCCGGTGCCCGGGCGCTGGGCTTCGAGGACGCCGCGCCGCTGGTCGAGCGCATCCGCGGGGGCGGCGTCGATGGCATCGTGATGCTCGGCCACGATCTCCTGGACCCCGCCTACCTGGGCGGGATCGAGGCGCTCCAGAAGCTCGACACGGTCATCTGGATCGACACCCACCAGTCGGATCTGCGCCACGTGGCGCACGTGGTGCTCCCGGGACGGCACGCCGCCGAGAAGCGGGGAACGCTCACGAACCACGCCGGCCGGGTGCAGCACCTACAGCCCGCGGTGGAGCCGACCTTCGAGGCGCATGCCGAGGGGGAGACGCTCGAGCGGATCGGCCGGGCACTGGGTCTGACCGGCTTCGGGGGCGACCCTGCGGCGGGCTCCCCCACTGCGAGCTCCAGGAAGTAGATGCTGCTCGAGGTCGTGCTCAAGACGCTCTTCATCTTGATGATCGTGGTGGGCGTATTTGCGCCGATCATGACCTGGGTGGAGCGCAAGCAGAGCGCCATGATGCAGGACCGCATCGGCGCCAACCGCGCGGACGTAGCCGGCATCACCCTGCTCGGGCTGCTTCACCCCGCGGCCGACGTGATCAAGCTCCTCACCAAGGAGGACGTGGTCCCGCGCGGCGCCAACCGCGTGATGCATCTGATGGCGCCGGTGATCGCGGCGGTTCCCGCCATCGTCGCGTTCGCGGTCATTCCCTACGGCGGCGTCTACCAGTTCGGCGACCATACCCTCTCGTTGGTGGTGGCCGACATCGACTGGGGGCTCCTCTACCTGTTCGCCACCGGATCGCTGGCCACCTACGGCGCGGTGATGGCCGGGTGGTCGAGCAACAACAACTGGTCGCTCCTCGGCGGCGTCCGCAACACCGCCCAGATGATCTCCTACGAGGTCACCATGGGCCTCTCGGTGGTCGGCATCTTCATGGTCTTCGGAACCCTGAAGCTCACCGACATGGCTCTGGCCCAGGACCAGACGTTCCGCCTGCTGGGCTTCATCGAGGTCTTTGGCCTGGGGATGCTGCCGCCCTGGCTCGATTGGATCCGCCTCCCCAACTGGGGGATCTTCCTCCAGCCCCTCGGCTTCCTGATGTTCCTCACCTGCATCATGGCCGAGAACAAGCGGCCGCCCTTCGACCTTCCCGAGGCCGACTCCGAGCTCGTGGCGGGCTACTTCACCGAGTACTCGGGCATGCGCTTCGGTCTCTTCTATATGTCCGAGTTCATCGAGGTGGCGGTGATCTCGGGTCTCCTGACGGCCCTCTTCCTCGGCGGCTGGGCCGTTCCGTACCTGTCCCAGGACACCATCATCGGCGCCATCGCGCCCATCTTCGGCGACGGGCTGGCCACGATCGTGTGCATGGTGCTCCACGTGGTCACCTTCCTGGTCAAGGTGATCGTGATGGTCTGGTTCCAGATGCTGATCCGCTGGTCGCTGCCGCGCTTCCGCTACGACCAGGTCATGGACCTGTGCTGGAAGATCCTCCTGCCGCTGTCGCTGGCGAACGTGTTCGCGACCGCGCTGGTGATGCTCGCGGTGGGCGCCGCCTGATGACCGTCGAGTCCGTGCTCTTCTACGCCTTCGCAGGCCTGTCCCTGCTCTCGGCCCTCGCCATGGTGGGCTTCGTGCGCAACGTGGTGGCGGGCGCCATGAGCCTGGTGGTCACCATGATCTCGCTGGCCGGGATCTACGTGCTGCTCGAGGCGCACCTGGTTGCGGTGATCCAGATCATGGTCTACGCCGGCGCGATCCTGGTGCTGTTCCTGTTCGTGATCATGCTCCTCAACCTGAGAAGCGACGATTTCGGTCCAGTGCGGCCGTGGCAGGGCGTCCTCAAGGTGGTCGGGGCGGCGGTGGCGCTGGGGATCTTCGTGGTCCTGCTCGGCGTCCTGCCGGACACCCTGCCGGAGGTGGCCGAGCTGCCCGAGGGCTTCGGGGGCTTCCGCGTCATCGGCGTTTCGCTCTTCACCGACTACGTCGTGCCTGTGGAAGTGGCGGGTTTCCTGCTGCTGGCCGCCATCGTGGGCGCCGTGATCCTGGCCAAACGGAGCATCGACTGATGGTGCCGATCGAGCACGTGACCGCGCTCTCGGCGGCGCTCTTCACCATTGGCGTCATCGGCGTGCTGGTGCGGCGCAACCTGATCGTCATCCTGATGTCCGTCGAGCTGATGCTGAACGCCGTCAATCTGGCGTTCGTCGGCTTCAACCGGGTCTGGGCCGGCACCACCGAGCAGCCGCTGCTCGACGGCCACGTATTCGTCCTGATGGTGATCACCGTGGCCGCGGCGGAGGTGGCGGTGGGCCTGGGCATCGTGATTGCCCTCGTGCGCAACCGTGACTCGGTGAACATCGAGGACGTGAGCATCCTGCGATGGTGAGTGCCGGCGCCGAGAGCACGCTGCTTCGGCTGATCCCGTTCATGCCCCTGGCGGCGGCGGTCTTCCACGGGGTGATTCTGGCGCTCGTGCGCCGCCCGATGGCCCGAGCCGGCGTCATCGCCGTCTCGTGCCTCTCGGTCTTCGCGTCCTTCCTCGTCACCTGCCTGTGCCTGGCCGAGCTGATCGGCATGGAGGAGGGCCGCTTCCTCGTCGACTCGGTCTACACCTGGATGGGCGTGGGCGTCGGTGGCGGCACCTTCAGCGCCGACATGGCCTTCCGCTTCGACTCGCTGTCCGCGGTGATGTGCCTGGTGGTGACCGGGGTGGGCTTCCTGATCCACGTGTACTCGGTGGGCTACATGGACGACGACCACCGGGACGACAAGGGGTTCCAGCGCTTCTTCTGCTACCTGAACCTCTTCCTCTCCGCGATGCTGCTGCTGGTGCTGGGCGACAACCTGCTGGTCATGTTCCTGGGCTGGGAGGGCGTCGGCCTGTGCTCCTACCTCTTGATCGGCTTCTGGTACAGCGACGAGTTCAATGCCTACTGCGGGAGCAAGGCGTTCATCGTCAACCGGATCGGCGACTTCGGCTTCCTGCTGGGCATCCTGCTGCTCTTCTGGTCCCTGGCCGAGGTCGGCGCGCCCACCGTCTCCTTCGAGGGCATCGAGGCCAGCATCGGGAAGATCGCCGAGCTCCACGTCACCGCGCCGGCCTGGCTCGGCGGCTTCAACATGGGGCTCCCGACGCTGATCGGGCTGTGCTTCTTCCTCGGCGCCTGCGGCAAGTCCGCCCAGCTGCCTCTCTATGTCTGGCTCCCGGACGCCATGGCCGGTCCCACGCCGGTGTCGGCGCTGATTCACGCCGCCACCATGGTCACCGCGGGCGTCTACATGGTGTGCCGGCTCTCGTTCCTGTACGAGGTCGCCCCCGGCGCGTCCGCCGTGATGGCCTGGACCGGCGCGCTCACCGCGCTGCTGGCGGCGACCATCGCCCTGGCCCAGACCGACATCAAGAAGGTTCTCGCCTACTCCACCGTGAGTCAGCTCGGCTACATGTTCCTGGCCTTGGGCTCGGGCGCGTACACCGCCGCCATGTTCCACGTGGTGACCCACGCCTTCTTCAAGGCGCTGCTCTTCCTCGGCGCCGGCGCGGTGATACACGCCCTGAGCGGCGAGCAAGACATCCGCAAGATGGGCGGGTTGCGTCCGATGCTGCCGCTGACCTCCATCACGTTCATCGCCGGTGCGATTGCGATAGCGGGTGTGCCGCCGCTGGCGGGCTTCTTCAGCAAGGATGAAATCTTATTGCAGACCTTCATTGCAAACTTCGGCGATGGGTCCCGGCTGCCGTTTATGCTGTGGGCCATTGGCGCCATCACCGCCGTCCTGACCGCCTTCTATATGTTCCGTCTGGTGTTTCTG
>JAPUKG010000322.1 GCA_027295775.1 Pseudomonadota bacterium | reverse complement strand
GGCGCGGCCGTGGGTCTGGCGGCCCGCATGCAGGAGCTCGCCTCCCCCGACACGACCTACCTCACCGGGGCGACCGCCGGAATCGTCTCGGGCTACTTCGAGCTCGAGGACCTGGGCGGCTTCCGGATCAAGGGCGTCGAGGGCGAGGTCCCGGTCTCCCGCCTGGTCGGGCCTGGCGCCGCCCGCACGCGCTTCGACGTATCCCGCGCGCGCGGGCTCACGCGCTTCGTCGGGCGCGACGCCGACATGCGCACCCTCGAGGACGCCCTGGAGCAGGCGGGGTCTGGCAAGGGGGAGGTGGTTGGCGTGGTCGCCGAGGCCGGCACGGGCAAGAGCCGGCTGTGCTTCGAGTTCGTCGAGGGGTGCCGGGCGGCGGGCCTGCGCGTCTTCGAGGGCCAGGCCGTCGCCCACGGCAAGAACATCCCGCTGCTGCCCATCCTGCAGGTCTTCCGCGCCTACTTCGGCATCAGCGAGCGCGACGACCCGCGGACGGCGCGCGAGCGAATCGCCGGGCGGATGCTGCTCCTGGACGAGTCGTTCCGCGACGTCCTGCCCATCGTCTTCGACTTCTTCGGCGTGCCCGATCCCGAGCGGCCCGCCCCGCCCGGCGACCCGGAGGTCCGCCAGCGCCAGCTCTTCGCGGTCCTCCACGAGATGACCCAGAAGGGGCAGGAGGACGCGCCCAGCGTCTGGCTGATCGAGGACCTGCACTGGATCGACGCCGGCAGCGAGGCGTTCCTCGAGCAGCTGGTGGAGGCGGTCGCGGGAACGCGCAGCCTGCTGGTCGTGAACTTCCGGCCGGAGTACCGCGCCGGCTGGATGCAGCGCTCCTGGTACCGTCAGCTCCCCATCGCGCCCCTGGGACCCGAGGCGATCCGCGAGCTGCTGGAAGACCTGCTCGGCGGCGATCCCAGCACCGCGGGGCTGGCCGACCGCATCCACGAGCGCACCCGCGGAAACCCCTTCTTCACCGAGGAGGTCGTGCAGAACCTGATCGAGTCGGGGGCGCTGGAGGGAGCGCGGGGTGCGTACCGCCTCGTCCACGCGGTGGAAGAGCTTGCCATTCCGGACTCGGTCCACGTCCTGCTCGCGTCCCGGGTCGATCGGCTGCCCGAGCGCGAGAAGCGCGTGCTCCAGACCGCGTCCGTGATCGGGAAGACCTTCCCGGAGCCGCTGCTGGCGGCGGTGGCCGACGTGGCAGACCGCGAGCTCGGGGACGCGCTCGGGGCGCTCAAGGAGGCAGAGTTCGTTCACGAGGAGTCGCTCTATCCCGTGGCCGAGTACGCCTTCAAGCACCCGCTCACCCAGGAGGTGGCCCTGGGCTCGCTCCTGCGCGAGCGCCGGCGCGAGCTTCACGGCCGCGTGGCGCGCGCCCTGGAAGCGACCTCCCGAGACAAGCTCGACGAGGCGGCTCCGCTCCTGGCCCATCACTTCGAGGAAGCGGGCGAGCCCTGGCAGGCCGCCGTCTGGCACGACCGCGCGGCGACCTGGGTGCGCAAGACCGACGTCCGTGAGGCGGCCCGCCACTGGGACCGGGCACTCGAGCTCCTGGAAGACGTGCCCTGGTCCGAGGAGGCCGGTCGACTCGGCGTCGACACGCGCATCGGCCTGCTCCAGGTGGCGTGGCGGACCGGCCTGGCCGCCGAGCGCTGCGACGCGTGGTTCGAGAGCGGACTCGAGCTGGTGGAGCGCCTGGGCAGCACCCGGCTCGAGATCCTGCTGCGCCTTCCCTACGCGATCTACCTGGCCGTGGGTCCGGGCCTCGATGAGGAGGGGCGACTCCTCCAGAGCGGCAAGGCCCTCGAGGCGGCGCGCAAGATGGGCAGCCGGGAGCTCGAGCTGACCTCACTGATCGTCTACGCGAGCAGCCTCGTCGAGCTGGGCCGCGTTCGGGAGGCGCGCGAGGCCATGGACCCGATCGCCGAAGATCCGCCCCGGGATCTCTTCGAGGGAACTGCTTACTGGGGCTTCCACGTCTTCGGTTTTCTGCTCGGCTCGCACGGATGCTGTCTCGCATGGGAAGGGCGCCTGGCCGAAGGACGGCGCGAAGTCGAGCGGGCGCTGGAGCTCTGCCGCGGTCACGAGAACGACGAGTCCCTCGCGTTTGGCTCGATGCACGCCTGTACGATCGCCGTTCTCGAAGGCGACCTGCAAGGCGCGCTGGCACACGGCCGAACCGGGCTCGAGGCCATCGATCGCTATGGAGTGGAGTTCTACAGAGCCGTTCTAATCCGGTACGGGTCCCTGGCGGAAGCGTACCTGGCGGCAGGCCAGTGGGAGCAGGCGATTCGAGGGATCGAGGATGCGATCGAGGTCTCGCAGGGCCCCCGCTGGATCCTCATGCCCCTTCTCGCCGCGGCGGAGTGTGGCGGGGGCAATCTCGACCGCGCCCGAGCGAGAATCGAAGAGGCGGCTCCAGACCTCATGGGGTCGGTCATCGGCTACTCGAAGCTCGTCCTCGCCAGGATCGGGGTCCGCGCCGGGGACACCCCTGAACGCGTGGAGGCGACCCTCCGCGAGGCCGCGGCCTTCTACGAGGAAGGCGGTGCCCTCGCGCGTCTCCCGGGCGTTCACGAAGTGCGGGCCGAGCTCCTGCGCCGCGACGGCGACCCGGCCGGCGCCGAGGCCGAGCTGCGCGAGGCGCGGCGCCGGTACCAAGAGATGGGAGCGACGGGGCACGTCGAGCGCCTCGACCGGGAGCTGGCGTCGTGACCTGCCCCGGCTGCAGCTTCGAGAACCCGGAGGGCATGAAGTTCTGCGGCGAGTGCGGCCAGGCACTCCACATCGCGACCGACTGCCCCGGCTGCGGCTTCGAGAACCCGCCCGGCTTCAAATTCTGCGGCGAGTGCGGGGTCACCCTGGCCCCGGGTGGTGGGCCCGCGGCGGTGGAGCGCTCGCCGAAGGACTACACCCCGAAGCACCTGGCGGACAAGATCCTTCAGTCGAAGTCGGCCGTCGAAGGCGAGCGCAAGCAGGTGACGGTGCTCTTCGCGGACGTGAAGGGCTCGATGGAGCTTTCGGAGCAGCTCGACCCCGAGGTCTGGCACGGCATCCTCGAGCGCTTCTTCGAGATCCTGACCGAGGGCGTGCACCGCTTCGAGGGCACGGTCAACCAGTACACGGGCGATGGGATCATGGCGCTCTTCGGGGCGCCGATCGCCCACGAGGACCACCCCCAGCGCGCCTGTTATGCGGCGCTCTGGCTGCGCGACGCGCTGCAGACGTGTGCCCGCGAGTTGAAGCGCGAGCGGGGCGTGGGCCTGACGACGCGGATCGGTCTCCACTCCGGCGAGGTCGTGGTGGGCAAGATCGGCGACGATCTGCGCATGGACTACACGGCCCAGGGGTACACGGTCGGCCTGGCCCAGCGGATGGAGTCGCTGGCAGAGCCCAACACGTGCAATCTGAGCGAGACGACGGCGAAGCTCGTCTCCGGCTACTTCGACCTCGAGGACCTGGGCGCCTTCCAGGTGAAGGGCGCCCCGGAGCCCGTCACCGTCTTCCAGCTCCGCGGGCTGGGCGAGCACCAGACCCGGTTCGACGTGTCCCGCGCGCGCGGGCTCTCGCGCTTCGTCGGCCGCGACGCGGACATGCAGGC
>JAPUKG010000321.1 GCA_027295775.1 Pseudomonadota bacterium | reverse complement strand
CCGAAGAGCGTCCGTGAGTTCTGCCGCCGGATCCTCGAATCTGGAGATCTCGAGACCAAGCTCGCGCCCCCGGGTCCGCTCGACGACCACGAGCCCGGACCGGCGCTGTCGATCGACCGGCCGGCGCGCGCTCCCGGTCTGAGGCTCGCCGGCGGCAGCGCGCCCCTGCCCCGCCCTTCCGAGCTCGGCCATGCCGACGCCCGAGCCCGAGCGCTGGCGCGGTTCGCCCATCACGAGCTGATGGCCGTGGAGCTCTTCGCGTGGGCGCTGCTCCGCTGGCCCGAGCTCCCGCGCGCGCTCCGCGATGACCTCCTCGCCGTGCTCGCGGATGAGCAGCGGCACTGCCAGCTCTACCGCTCCCGGCTCCGCGAGCACGGGTCGCGCCTGGCCGACCACGCGCCCCACTCCGACTACTTCTGGCGCCATGCACCGGCCGTGGCGGCTTCGCCAGCCGGCCCCCGGGCGTTCCTGGCGGCGATGGGACTGACGTTGGAGCAGGCCAACCTGGACTTCTCCCTGGTCTACCGGGACGCCTTCCGCGCGGCCGGCGACGAGGAGAGCGCGCGCGTCTGCGAGCGCGTGCACCGGGACGAGATCGGCCACGTGGGCGTGGCCTCCCGCTGGCTCCAGTCGCTGTCACCCGAACGCGACCTGGTCGCCGCCTACGACGAGGCGGTTCCGTTCCCGCTCTCGGCGGCGCGCGCCAAGGGGCACCGCTTCGACGCGAGCGCGCGGCGAAAGGCCGGTCTCGACGAGCGCTTCATCGGATACATACGCGACGCCCGGTCGAGCCAGGAGACTGGGCAGTCTCAGTCTGGCGGGCGCCCGCAGCGATGACGCGCGGTGCGCGCCTGCGACCCAACCTCGGCGCGGAGGAGGGCCCCGGCGAACGCCCCGCCGCGGCAGCGGCGGCCATCCAGGTCACCGCGCACTTATGGAGCCTGCTGTTCGGACCCGGGACCCGACTGCTGGACCCGGTCGAGGGGGACACGGCGCGCCGCTGGCCGGACGCCCTCGGCCCCGAGCCCGAGTCGCCCGTCTTTCCCTGGCTCGAGGACAAGGGCGCCGTGCTGCCGTGGCTGGCCGACGACATCCCCGCCGTTCACGACAAGGCCTTCGCCCATCGCGTCGCCGTGCGGGAGGGGCTCCTGCCGCGACTGCTGGCGGAGCATGTCACCGTCTTCGAGCCCGAGGATCTCGCGCCGCCAGACCGCGCGCTCGAGCGCATCCGCGACGCGCTGCGGGGCTGGCCCCCGGCGTGGCGGACGCGCTTCACGCTGAAGCCGCGCCTGGGAACCAGCGGGCGGGGACGCGTGGCCGGCTCCGCAGATGCGCTGGACGCCCCGGCGCTGGTCGGCGCCCTGCCGCGGCTCGCCGAGCGGGGTGGCGCGCTGCTCGAGCCCTGGCTCGAGCGGACCGGCGACTTCTCGACCCAGCTGTGGATCGCGCCCGACGGCGGGATCGTGATCCTGGGCACCCTCGAGCAGCTCACCACCCCGTCGGGGGTCGTGCGCGGACACCGCGGCGGCTTCGACTCGCGCGGGCGGGTCTTCTCCGAGTGCCGCGACGAGGAGGCGCTCCGCGAGGCGGCCGTCGCGATCGCCGGGGCCGCGCGCGATGCGGGCTACCGGGGACCCTGCGGCGTCGACGCCTTCTCCTACCGGGATCCGAACGACGAGAACGCGCCACCTGAGCGGCTGCGCGCCGTGGTCGAGCTGAACGCCCGCTTCACCACCGGCACGATCGCCGTCGGGCTCGTGAAGCGGGCGCTGGCCGTGGCGAAGCGCTCTCTCGGCCTGGAGCCCGGCCAGCGCTGCGCCTTCCAGCTGGCCCTGGACGCGCCCGCGGGCGGCGGATGGGAGGCCGCGACCGAGCGCGTCGGAGCCCCGTGCCACCTGGTGCCCCTGACTGCAGATCCGTGCGGCGGCGCGCCCGAGCCCGCTCTTCTGCTGGCGCCCTCCTTCGAGTCGATCCTGCGGGCCGACGCGGCATGAGCCGCGACCCGATGCCGCCGCACCAGCTCGCCCGCGAGGACGAGAGCGACGACGCCCTCTTCTACGCCGGCCCGCGCCTGGTGACCCACATCGACGACGCCACCATTGCGGCGCTCACCCAGGTCTACCGGGAGCGGCTACGGCCGAGCTCGGCCGTCCTCGACCTGATGTCGTCCTGGATCTCCCATCTGCCGGAGGCGGTCACGTACTCCCGGGTGGCGGGCCTGGGCATGAACCGCGCCGAGCTCGAGGCCAACCCTCGCCTCGACGACTTCGCGGTGCACGACCTGA
The DNA here is from genome assembly GCA_027295775.1 of Pseudomonadota bacterium. Lineage (GTDB taxonomy): Bacteria > Myxococcota_A > UBA9160 > UBA9160 > UBA4427 > JAPUKG01. Next base: position 737 of record JAPUKG010000321.1, on the reverse strand, counting down.
ACGCGACGCCCAGTCTGCCCTACCCGGACGAGAGCTTCGACGCGGTGCTGAACGCGGTCTCGGTGCAGTACCTGACACGGCCGGTGGAGGTCTTCGCCGAGGTGGCGCGGGTGCTGCGGCCGGGCGGCGAGCATCTGGTGGCGGTCTCCCACCGCGTCTTCCCCACCAAGGCGATCGCCCTCTTCCGCACGCTTCCCCCCGACGAGAGGCCCGGAGTGGTCGCGGCCTACTTCCGCCGGTCCGGAGCCTTCGAGGAGCCCACCCTGCTCGACCGCTCGCCGCCGGGCGCCGATCCGCTCTGGGTGGTGTGCGCCGTCCGAAGAGGCGGAGGCGAGGTCAGACGCGCTTGAAGCCGGGCTTGCGCTTCTCCAGGAAGGCGTCCACGCCCTGCTTGAAGTCCGGGCGGCGGAAGCTCTCGATCATCAGCTGGATCGCCTCCTTCTCCGAGGGTCCGAGCTCCTTCGTGAGCTGCTGGTAGACCTGGCGCTTCATGATCGACATCGAGGTGGGCGAGCAGTTGTCCGCCAGATGCTCCACGTACTCGCGTACGAACTTGGCCAGCTCGTCGTGAGGAACGACGCGGTTGACGAGTCCCATCCGCTCGGCCTCGGCCGCGTCGATCTTGCGGGCCGAGAAGAGCAGATCGAGCGCGTGAGCGGGTCCCACCACGCGCGGCAGCAGCCAGCTGAGGCCCCACTCCGCCACCAGGCCGCGCTGGGAGAACGCGGTGGTGAAGA
>JAPUKG010000320.1 GCA_027295775.1 Pseudomonadota bacterium | reverse complement strand
GGGGGGGGGGCGGGGGGGGGGGCGGCGGGGGGGGGCGCCGCCCCCCCCCTCCCCAACACCGGGGGCGTACTCCTGTTGGGCTCCGCCGTCGGCGCGTCGGTGGGTGACTGGCAGTGGGTGCTCTCGGTGAACCTGATGGGCGTGGTGCACGGCGTCGACGCCTTCCTCCCGCGCATGCGCGCCCAGCAGGACGAGGCGCACATCGTCAACACCTCGTCGGTAGCGGCTCTGGGCGGCGGCGGGCCATACGGCGCCTCGAAGGCCGCCGTGCTCGCGTTCTCGGAGGCTCTCCACAGGGAGCTCGCAGACGAGGGCATCGGGGTCTCTGTGCTGTGCCCGTCCTACATCAACTCGAAGATCGTGGCCGCTCAGCGCAATCGCCCCGAGCGCTTCGGCCCGGAAGCCGAGGAGCCGTTCGGCCGCCTCGAGGTCACCACCGGGCTCGCGCCCGACACCGTGGCGCGGCACGCCATCGAGGCGATCCGGAGCCAGCGGCTCTACGTCTTCACGCTGCCCGAGTCGATGCGGCCGCGGGTCGAGCCGGCCGCCGCAGAGTGGGCGCGGAACATCCAGGAGGCGATCGCCGCCGGCGTCCTGCCCGATCCCTGACCGATCCCCGGAGCGGCGAGAGGCGGCTTGACACACCCGAGCGCCGGGGCAGAGACTCGCCCCCGGGAGGACCCGCATGCGCATCATCGACGTCGACAGCCACTTCTACGAGCCCCTGGACTGGCTCGAGGAGCACTTCCCCGCCCTCGCCGAGCAGCTCCCCCCGCTCTCGGTCACCGATTTCATCTTCCGGTTCGGCACCAGCGACGTGCTCGACGCCATCCCGCCGGACAAGCAGCTGGACGATCCCATGGATCTCGCCCCGGGGATCCGCACCTTCCTCGAGAGCCTCCCGCCGGCCGAGAAGCTCGCCGGTCTGCTCAGCCGCGACCGCGCCGTCTGCCACCCCGAGGACCGGCTGCGCAGGTGCGACGAGCAGGGCATCGCCGTCCAGCTCATCAACAACAACTGGGCGCACATGCCGTACATGAAGGCGCGCGAGGTCGGGCGTCCGGATCTCGCCACCGAGGTGCTCGAGGCCTACAACACCTGGGCCGGGGACCTGCTGCACGGCTACACCGATCGCCTGATCCCCATCACCTTTCTCGAGCTCGATGATATCGACCGCGCCATCGCGGAGCTGCGTCGCATGCGCGAGGCGGGAAGCCGCGCCTTCACCATCAAGCCCGCGCCCGTGAGCCCGGACCGCTCGCTCACCCATCCCGACCACGAGCCGCTGTGGAGCGCAGCCGAGGACCTCGGCATGGTCGCGATCTTCCACGTTGGCCCGAGCGGGCCGGCGCCCCTCGACCCGGGCTGGCTGGCGAATGGCGGGAGCCCGTCGACGTTCAACCTCCTGAACATGGTGAGGGCGCCCAGCGTCGTGCTCGCCCTGGCGGCGATGGTGTTCGACGGCGTCTTCGAGCGCCATCCCAAGCTCGTGGTCCTGGTCGAAGAGCTCGGCATCAGCTGGCTGCCCGACTTCCTGGCGCGGATGGACACACTGGCGAAGGGGCGCGGACGAGCGCCCTACTCCTTCCCGCTGCTGCCGAGCGAGTACATCGCGCGCCAGGTGCGCGTGGCCGCCCTGGCCACCACCGACGAGCTCTACCCGACGCTCGATCGGGTTCCGCCGGAGCTCGTCGTCTTCTCGACCGACTATCCGCACCCCGAAGGCGGACCGACCCCGTTCGAGACCTTTGGCGAGCAGCTATCGAAGGCGAGCAGTGAGCTGCGCGAGGGCTTCTTCGGGGGCTCGATCGCGCGGCTGGTCGGCCTCTGACGCTCAGCTCCCCTTCGGCGCGAAGACGGCTTCGATCTCGACAAGGCGGCCGTCGACCACGCGGAAGCGCTCGGCAATCCGCATGAACATGTCCCGTTCTCCGGCACGCGCGTGCAGGGTGTAGAAGACCGCTGCGCTGTCTCCCGCCGCGAACCAGGACACCTCGTCGATGCCCTGGATCGTGTGCATGATCTCGGACTCGAGCGACTTGCGCAGCGCGTCTGCGCCGTCGGCGGTGTCCCTGCCGTTCTCGATCCGCCACACCTCGTCCGCGATCGGGACGGCCGAGCTGTCGTGGCTCACGAGTGCGGCGACGTAGGCTTTGGCCACCGCGAGCACTTCCTCGCGCGCGTCGCGGCCGGCGGGGTAGCGCTGTGGTCGCTTGGGCCGCGGCATGCCGGGCCCGCCGGTGTACACCACTTCGATCTCCTGGATGCCACTCTCGCGCACCTGGAAGCGCTCGCCGATGTAGGCCGGGATCCAGGTCTCGGGGGGACCGGGCGGCTTGTCCTGTGCCCGGGCCAGGTCGGCGTCCCGGTCGTAGAAGACGATCGCCTGGTCGCCGTCGACGAGCCAGCGGAACGCGCTGGTCGCGGCCACGGGCTCGCGGCGACTGATTGCCCGCAGCGCGTCGGCACCCTCCACAGTGAGCACGCCGTTGTTGATCCGGCGCGCGTCGGGCGCCAGCGACACCCGGTCGGCGTCGTGGCTCCGCAGCGCGTCGAGATAGCTGGTGGCGGCTTCAACGGGGTCCATGGTGCCGGCCTCTCGTGGCCGACTCAGTCCAGGGACAGACGCGGTGGACGCGGGCGACCCTTGCCGCGGTAGCTCTCCCGGTAGGATCCCGGCGTGGCGTTGGCACTTCCGATGCCGTTGTAGGTCTTGTACCCGAGCAGGTCCCGCAGCTTCTCGGGGAACTCGCGGACCTCTTCGATCGGGACCGATCGGAACCAGTTGGTGTAGGGCCGAACCCAGCCCGCGTGGTACGAGACCTGCAGGCCGAGCCGCCACTCGTCCGACGGGTTGTCGGAGGCGCCGTGGAAGGTCGCGTGGTCGAAGACCAGGACGCTTCCGGGCTTCATGTCCGGCTGGATCGCCTGGGAGAGCCGCGCCTTGTCCTGGCTGAACAGCAGGTCCAGGGGCTCCCGGTGGCTGCCGGGAAGCAGCCGGGTTCCTCCCGTCCGCTCGTTGAACTCCGTCACCACCCACATGACCGTACAACCGATGGCCCGCTCGTGGGGCCGCGACACGGGAATCAGGGCATCGTCGGGATGCAGCGGCTGGATGGTGTTGCCGTTCGGCTTGAGATCGATCCCGGAGAAGGTCGAGAGCAGGAAGTCCGGGCCGAGCACTCCCTCGACCACCTGGGTCACCGTGGGATCGATCGGCACGTCCCAGAAGATCGGGTCGATGCGCAGCAGGCCCGCCGTCCGCAGGAAGGAGCTGTCCTCCTCGGCCTCACCCGGCTCGAGCGGCTGCAGCGTGTCGCGCTCGATCTCGCGGACGCGCTTGGCAAACGCGTCGGCGCGTTCGCGGGAGAACACATTCTCGAGGATCGTGAAGCCGTCTTCCGCGACGGCCTCGAGATGAGTCTGCAGCTGGGATTCCAGCACGGAGAGCCCTCCCGGGCACACCCGCCCTCTCAAGCATAGCGCGCCACCCCTCGATCGCTGCGGAACACCTCCGGCCGGTGCGGGAGCCCGCGTAGCCCACGGCCGAACCACCGGGTAGCTTCCGTATCGACCACCGGCAGCGGGGGGAGCCGTGTACGCGAAATCGACCTCTGCCCTCGCGGTCATCGCTGCCATCGCCGTACAGTTCGTCCCCATCGAGCGCACGAATCCCATCGGTGCTGGCGGTCCGAAAGTCTCTGAGGATCTGCAGTGGGCTCTTCGACGCGCGTGCTACGACTGTCACTCGAACGAGACGCGCTGGCCAGTCTGGGCGTACGTAGCCCCGGTTTCCTGGCTCGTGGTGCGCGATGTCTCCGCCGCTCGATCAATCCTCAATTTCTCGGAGTGGGCCGCGTACGAGCCCGAGGTTCGTGTCGCACTTCGAAGCATCGTCGGTCTCACGACGGCGACACACCGGATGCCGCTTTGGTACTACCTTCCGCTCCACCCCGATTCGAGCCTGAGCGAATCCGAGCTCGATGCCCTCTCCAGCTGGGCGACCGGCGCCGCAGAAGAAGCGGATATCCCAGCTCTTCACAGCCAGCGTTCGGCCCCAGGGCTTGCTCCTTAAGGCACGGTAGACTCAACGTCTGGACGTCCCGCGGGGGCGGAGACGCCCCCCCGGCCCGCCGCGCGGAATACAATCGGTCCATGCCTCCTGAACGGCGTCTCGCCGCCATCATGTTCACCGACATCGTGGACTACACGGCTCTGATGGCAGCGGACGAGGCCCGCGGACTCGCCGCGCGGGAGCGCCACCGTGGCGTCCTGCAGCCGATCGCGCGCCGCTACGGCGGCGAGGTCGTCGACGAGAACGGGGACGAGCTCGTGCTGAGCTTCCCGAGCGCCGTCGACGCGGTGAACTGCGCGCTGGCGGTCCAGGCCGTGATCTCGAGAGAGGCGGACCTCGCTCTGCGCATCGGGATCCACATGGGAGACGTTCTCTTCGAAGACGGCCGCGTCTACGGCGACAGCGTGAACCTGGCCTCGCGTGTCCGACCCTTCGCTGAGCCCGGCGGCGTCTGCATCTCCGACGAGATCGAACACGCGATCCACAGCCACCCGAACCTCGAGGTCGTCTCGCGGGGGACGCCGGACCTCAAGAACGTCGATCGTCCCATCGAGCTCTACTCCGTCCGGGGCGAAGCGGGTCCCCCGAGCCCACGCGCGCTGCCGGGGGCCCCCCGCGTTGTCGTCGCCGCGCTCGCCTTCGGCGCCGTACTGGCGGCGCTCGGTGGCTGGTGGATCGGGTCGTCGCGACCACCCGAGCGCGGCCTGATTCCCGGCTTCGCGGCCCCCGCCATCGCCGTTCTCCCCTTCGACAACCTGAGCGACAACTCCGACCACGATCTCTTCGCAGCCGGCCTGGTCGAGGACCTCACCGCCCGCCTGGCGAGCTGGCGCGAGTTCCCGGTGATCGCCCGCAACTCCGTCTTCGAGGTGGCCGCGCGCAATGAGGGCGCGCCGCTCGACGTCGCGGCGGTCGGCGAGGAACTCGGCGCCCGCTACGTGGTCGAAGGGAGCGTCCGTCGCGACGGTGACACGCTACGCGTCGTCGTGCAGCTCATCGACGCATTGTCAGGCAGTCACGTGTGGGCCCAGACCTACGATCAGAAGTACGAGAGCCTGCTCAAGGTCCAGGACGACATCAGCCGCTCCATCGCGAGCGCGCTGGTCCCGCGCCTCGCGCAGTTCGAGGGGACGCAGGCGCGACACCGCGACCCGGAGAGCCTCGACGCCTGGAGCAACGCGCAGCGGGGCTGGTGGCATTTCTACCGCGAGACGAGAGAGGACAACGCGATGGCGCGCGCGTTCTTCGAGCGCGCCATCGAGCAGGAACCGATCTGGACCCAGCCGTACGCGGGCGTGGCCCTCACCCACTACAAAGATCGCGCCCACCTCTGGACCCCCTTCCCCGACCTGTCGCTCGACGCCCTCATCTTGTCGGCTGAGCGGGCAGTCGCGCTGGACCCTCTGGACGCCGCCGCACACCACGCGCTGGGCCACGCCTACTCGATGTCGGGCAAGACCGACCGGATGATCGCCGCCTTTGCGCGCGGCACCGAGCTCAACCCCAGCGACGCCATGGCGAACAACTGCCTGGGGGCGCACCTGGGTCTCATCGGCGAGGTGGACCGCGCCGTCGAGCACCTGCACCGGGCACGCGCACTCAGCCCGCAGGATCCGCGCATGGTCACGTTCCTGTTCAACCTGGCCACGGCGTATTTTGCGGTCGAGCGCTACGAAGACGCACTGGAGTGGGCGGAGAAGAGTCTCTCGCAGCAACCCGGCGCCGACGCGTACCAGATTGCCGTTGCGAGCCTGGTCCCGCTCGGCCGGATCGACGAGGCGCAAGCCGCGCTCCAGGAACTGTTGCGATTGCGACCGGACCTGTCTCCGGCCGCGATCCAGCAGTTCTACACGGTCGCGGAACCAGGGCTGGCGGCGCGGCTAATCAAGGGACTCGAGCTTGCCGGATGGGAGCCGCGTGAGACAGACGGCGGCGCATCGACGCCGGAGGGGATCGGACGCCCTCACCGTAAACGACGGCAGAGGAATCTCCGGATGTAGCTCAAGCCTCTGTTCCTTGGAGCCGCAGGTAGGGCTCGACGCCTTCGGGGTCCGTGTGGCCCGCCAGCGCGGCGAGGAGACGGTCGTCGGCGCCTTCGAGCGTTCTCGGGGGTGGAATGGTGGAGGCGGCGGGAATCGAA
>JAPUKG010000032.1 GCA_027295775.1 Pseudomonadota bacterium | reverse complement strand
TGGCCACCGTGGAAGACCGCGCCGGCGATCAGCCGGTCGACGCAGCCGGTGACGCGCACCGTGATCGTGCTGGCGAAGTCCATGCGCCGGCTGGCCTTGGACTCCACCACCGTGATGCCGCGCTCCTGAGCGATCACGGGCGCGTTCACCATGTTGACCAGGTCGCTCACCGGCTCGAGCAGGCCCTTGAGCATGGCGATGGTGATGGGGGCGACGTTCAGATCCGCCACGTCGCCCGCATACTCGACCTCTACCTGCTCGATGGCGCCCGGGCAGAGCTGCCCCTGGAAGCGGCCGAGCTTCTCGGCCAGCACCAGGTAGGGGCGCACCTCCTCCAGGAGCTCGGGCGAGATCGACGGCACGTTGACCGCGTTGCGCACGATTCCGTCCAGCAGGTAGTCGCGAACCTGCTCGGCCACGGCCACGGACACGTTCACCTGCGCCTGCTCGGTGGACGCACCCAGATGGGGCGTGCAGATCACGCGATCGTGGTGCAGCAACGGATGGTCATCGGGCGGCGGCTCCTGCTCGAAGACGTCCAGGGCCGCGCCACCCACCTGGCCCGATTCGAGGGCCTCGAGCAGCGCCTCTTCGTCGATGATTCCGCCGCGGGCGGCATTGATCACGAGCACACCGGGCCGCACCTTGGCGAAGGCCTCCCGCCCGAACAGTCCGGTCGTGTCCTTGGTCTTGGGAACGTGCACGGTGATGGCGTCGGCCCGGGACAAGAGCTCGTCGAAGCTGACGAGCGGCAGGTCGAGCCGCGCGGCGGCTTCGGCGGAGATGTACGGATCGCACGCGATCACCTTCATGCCCAGGCCGCGCGCGCGCACCGCCACCACGCGCCCGATGTTGCCGAGCCCGATGACGCCGAGGGTGCGGTTGAAGAGCTCCATGCCCGTGAACTTCGTCTTCTCCCACCTCCCCGCCTTGAGCGACGCGGTGGCCTGGGGGATGTGCCGGGCGAGCGAGACGAGCAGCGCGATGGCGTGCTCGGCGGTGGTGACGTTGTTGCCCTCGGGCGTGTTGACCACGACAATGCCGCGCTCGGTGGCCTTGGGGACGTCCACATTGTCGACGCCGATCCCGGCGCGGCCGATCACGCGGAGCTTCTCGGCGCGCTCGAGGAGCTCGGCGGTCACCTTGGTGCCGCTGCGAATCACGAGTCCCTCGGCGTCGGCGATCAGCTCGAGCAGCTCGCCGGGCGAGGCGCCGGGGCGGTCCACGACCTCGATGCCAGACGCCTGCCGGAGTATCTCCAGGCCCTGGGGCGCAAGCGGATCCGAAACCAGCACCACGACCATGCCGGTGTCCTCGTCAGGCGTAAGCGGTTGAAATATCTACGAAAAATGCACGCAGATCCCAGAGTGTGCCGGAGCCACCAGGGGGTGTCAACGAGGCCCAGCCACCCCCAATGCCCGCTGGGCTAGCCTGCGCCCGTCCCGGAGGTGGCATGCCACGACCCTCTTTCCCCCGGCGCTCCCCATCGAGCCCCGCGGCCCCCTGGAAGCGCGCGTGCGCGTTCCCGGCTCGAAGAGCATCACGAACCGGGCACTCCTGATCGCGGCATTGGCCGAGGGCGAGAGTCGGCTGGTCAGTGCGCTGGCGAGCGACGACACCGACATCATGCGCGACGCCCTCACGGCCCTCGGTGCGCGCATCGACACCGGCGAGGGCGAGGGCGACTCGTGGCGCGTCGAGGGAGTCGGTGCGCGGCTGACAGCTCCCTCCGAGCCCCTGTTCGTGGGCAACTCGGGCACCTCGGCCCGCTTCCTCACCGCGGCCGCCACGCTCTGCCTCGATCCCGTGGTGATCGACGGAAGCCCGCGCATGCGCGGGCGGCCGATCCGCGACCTGGTCGACGCCCTCGCCCAGCTCGGCGCGCGGGTCGAGATCCTCGGCGACGGGGGATGCCCGCCGGTCCGCGTTCTGGGCGGCGGCCTGCCCGGGGGCGAGGCGCTGATGGACGTGCGCGAGAGCTCGAGCCAGTTCGTGTCGGCGATCCTGCTGACAGCGCCGTACGCCGACCGAAGCATCCGACTTCGCTTCGTCGACAACGCTGTCGTGTCGCGACCCTACGTAGACCTCACCCTCGAGGTGATGCGTTCGTTCGGCGCCGAGGCGGGCTGGACGCGGGAGGGAGACCTCACGATCCGCTCCGGCCGGCCCTACGTCGCCCGGGACTACGCCGTGGAGCCCGACGCCTCCTCGGCGGTCTATCCCCTGTGCGCTGCGGCCATCGCGGGCGGCACGGTGCGCGTGGAGGGCGTGCCCGAGCGCTCGGCCCAGCCGGACTTCGGCATCCTGGAGCTACTCGAGAAGATGGGCTGCCACGTGCGACGCCAGGGTCTGGGCGTCGAGGTGGCCGGCCCCACCGGGCGGCTGCGCAGCCTGGGCGAGATCGACATGAACGCCATGCCCGACGCGGCCCTGGCGATGGCGGTGGTGGCGCTCTTCGCGGACGGGCCCACTCGCATCACCGGCATCCCCAATCTCCGGATCAAGGAGACCGACCGGCTGGCGGCCCTGGAGACCGAGCTGCGCCGGCTGGGAGCGCGGGCGGAGGCCGGCCCGGACTGGATCCAGGTCGCGCCGGGGCCCCTCCACGGCGCCGAGATCGAGACCTACGACGACCACCGCATCGCCATGGCCTTCTCCCTGGCGGGTCTCCGTGTGCCCGGCCTGGTGATCCGAGACCCGGCCTGCGTCTCGAAGACCTGGCCGAATTACTTCGAGGTCTTCCGGCATCTATAGAAGGATGGCTGTCGAGTGGGGACCCGCCCTCAATCGGCAGATTGCAGCTCTTTGGGGCGGCGCTTGCTGTAGAAGCGGCGGGGGCGATTGGTGAGCCACGACTCCGGAACCGCGCTCTCGCGCTCGCAGGCGGTGGGCCGGCCCTCGGCGCAGGCGGTGCTGCAGTACCAGGTGTCGGCGACCTTGATGGAAGCGAGGCTCAGCGA
>JAPUKG010000319.1 GCA_027295775.1 Pseudomonadota bacterium | reverse complement strand
GGCTCCGCTGCGTCGACGACGCCGGCCAGGCGGCTCGCTGTCGGCCCACCGACGGGCTTGTGGCGTCCTTGGATAGCTTCGACGACCGGCTCGGAATCCGGGGCGCGGTGAAGCGGGTCCTCGAGCGAATCGCCGGCGACGACGGATGAGCCCTCCGCCCAGCTCCATGCTCCTGCGGATGGTGCGCTGCTCCTTCCTGCACGCGGACACCTACGAGGAGGTCGAGGCCGACAAGAGCTCGATCGTCCAGGCGACCGTGGTGGTCTTCCTCGCGGCGGTCTCGGCCGGCCTGGGGGCGTGGCTCGAGACCTTCAGCTGGCACCCCGCGTACTCCGACTCGCTGGACCTCGCCTTCGAGGTGACGGCTCGGTCGATCGAGCCGCTGGCGCTCTGGGTCGGCGGCGCGGCCTTCGCCTTCATGGTGGGCTCGAGCTTCTTCCGGGGCCGCGAGACCCAGACGGACTACGCCGAGGTGTTGCGCACCACCGGCTTCGCCTTCACCCCGGGTCTGTTCAGCGTGCTCGCGGTCTTGCCGCCCGCGGCGCTCGGGACCGGCGTGATGTGGGTGTTCCGCCTGTGGATGCTGCTGGCGGTGATGATCGCGGTGCGCCAGGCCCTGGACTTCACCACGGGCCGCGCCATCGGCACGGTTCTGGTGGGCTGGGTGCTCGGCTGGCTGGTGATGTGGGGGCTGGTCTCGGTGACGCTCCAGGTCCTCGACCTGGTGGGCATCTAGCGAGGTCTACAGCATCCCGCGGATCGCGGTCAGCTCGTCCCGGATGCGGCGGTACTCGTCGCGGAGGTCGATCGGCCGGGCGCCGTTCTCGAGCGCCTTGCCCACGCCGAGCTCCTTCAAGCGCTGGCGTGCGCCCTTGATCGTGTAGCCCTCCTTGTAGAGGAGCCGCTTGATCAGGACGATGGTGTCGATGTCCTTCTGGCGGTACAGGCGCTGCTTCGAGCGCGACTTCTGGGGAGACATCCAGCGGAACTCGGACTCCCAATAGCGCAACACGTAGGGCTTCACGCCGGTGAGGCGGCTCACCTCGCCAATGCGGTAGTAGAGCTTGGTGTTGGGAGCACTCGCGTCGCTGGCCATTGACACCCCTCAGTGCGGCAGCAGAGAAGATCAGGGCGCGCTTCGGCCACTCTCCGCTCCCGGATGCTCCGCGCCGTTGAGGATGTTCTTTAGCACGAGACTCGGCTTGAATGTCAGGACTCTTCGCGCCTCGAGGAGGATTTCCTCGCCGGTCTGGGGATTCCGCCCCTTGCGGGCGTTCTTCTCGCGCACGACGAAGTTGCCGAAGCCCGAGATCTTCACCTTCTCGCCTTCGGCGAGGGTCTGCTTGATGATCTCGAACACCTTCTCCACCAGCTCGGCCGCCTCCTTTTTCGAAAAGCCCACGCGCTCGTAGATCTGCTCGACGATTTCGGCCTTGGTCACCCTGATCCTCCCCCTGGAAAGGTCCCGTCCTGGCGAAGCTCTCCGCCGCTAGCGAAGCTCTCCGCCGAACTGGTTTGCCAGCATCTTGACCACCTGGTCAACGCTTTTCGTAACTTCGCCATCCGTCAGCGTGCGATCGACGCGCTGAAAGACGAGGCGGAACGCGAGGCTCACCTTACCCTCGGGAACGCCTTGCCCTTCGTAGCGGTCGAACACCTCGACCGATGCCAGGTGGTCTCCTCCCTTGCGGCGGATCGCGTCCACGAGCTCTCCGGCCCGCTGGTCGCGGTCCACCAACACTGCGAGGTCTCGCTGCATCTGGGGGTGCCGGGAGACCTCCCGGAAGCGTTTCTCTTGTCTCGGAACGTCCGCCAGCGCGCTCAAGCTGAGCTCGATGACCGCGCACGGGACGTCGATGGCAAAGCGCGCGGCGGCGTCGGGGTGAAGTTCCCCCACTTCTCCCACGACCCTCCTGCCCACGCGGATCCCCGCCGAGGCGCCCGGGTGCTGGTACGGCTGCGGCGCTCCGGGGCGAAGCTCCGCGCGGTAGCCGAGGGCGGAGACCAGCCGCAGTGCGATGCCCTTGGCCTCGAAGAAGAGCGGCGGCGCCGCCTCGGTCTTGGCCTCCCAGAGCCGGTTCTGGTCGCTGCGGGTCAGGACGGCCGCCACGCACAGGTCCTCCTCCGGCAGCTCGCCCTCCTTCTCGACGCGGAAGACGCGGCTCACCTCGAAGATCCGGACACGGTCGATCTGGCGATTGCGGTTCTCGCGCAGGAGCCCGAGCAGGGACGGGAGGAGCGTGGAGCGAAGCTGCGAGTGGCTCTCGGCGATGGGGTTCACGACGCCCAGGGTGGCCCGGCGCGGGTCGCTCTCGGCCAGGTCCAGGCGGTCGAGGTCGCGCGGGTCGAGGAAGGGGAAGCACATGACCTCGGTCACGCCCTCGGCCCAGAGGGTGTCGCGCGCGCGCTCGGCGTCGGTCCAGGAGCGCGGGGCGCCGCCGCCCACCAGCGGTCCCACCTGGACCGTGGCGGGAATGCGGTCGAGGCCGTGGATGCGCGCCACCTCCTCGATCAGGTCCTCGGCGATCCGCAGGTCGTTCCGGTGGCTGGGAATCGCGTAGCGGCCGGGCTCGTCGCCGTGGCGGCCGCCGCCGCCGGATTCGGATTCGGATTCGGTGGCGGGCTCGACACCCACCCGAGCCAGGTACGCCTCGATCTCGTCCCGCGAGAGCGCGGTGCCAAGCAGACCGTTGACGCGCGCCGGGGCCAGCGCGATCTCGTCGACCCCGTCAGGCGTCGAGCCGGTAGCCGTCGCCACGCCCCGGGAGACCTCGCCGCCGGCGAGCTCGGCGATCAGGCGCGCCGCGCGATCGGCGGCGCGGGTGACACCCGCCCGATCCACCCCGCGCTCGAAGCGGTACGAGGCGTCGGTTTGGACCCCCAGGCGTTTGGCGGTGAGGCGCACGCGCCCGGGCCGAAAGTGGGCGCTCTCGATCAGCAGGTTGGTGGTGGCGTCCGACACCTCGCTGTCGCCGCCGCCGATGACGCCCGCCACCGCCACCGGTCCGCCCCCGTCGGTGATCAGCAGGTCGCTCGGATCGAGGGTGCGCTCCACACCGTCGAGGGTGGTCATGCGCTCGCCGGCCTCGGCGCTGCGCACGCGGATGACCCCGCCGCGCAGGCGGTCGAGGTCGAAGGCGTGGAGCGGCTGGCCGAGCTCGAGCATCACGTAGTTGGTGACGTCGACCACCACGTTGATGGGCCTCATGCCGGCGGCCTCGAGGCGCTGCTGCATCCAGTTCGGCGAGGGTCCGACTCGCACCCCGCGCACCACGCGAGCGTCGTAGCGGTGGCAGCCCTCGGGGTCGGTGATCTCGACTCGGAGGTCCTCGGCCACGGCGCGTTCGCCCTCGGGCGGATCGCAAGTGGGAACGCGCACGGCCGCGCCAAAGTGGGCGCGCACCTCGCGGGCGATGCCCAGGATCGACGCGCAGTCGCCCCGGTTGGCCGTGATGGCGATCTCCAGGATGGTCTCGCCGGCGGACAGCACGTCGGCAAGCGGCGTCCCGGCCGGCGCGTCGGTGTCGAGGACCAGGATACCCTCGTGCTCGTCGCCGAGCCCGAGCTCGCGCTCCGAGCAGATCATGCCCATGGAGGTGACGCTGCGAATGCGCGACTTCTTGAGCCGGGTGCCGTCGGGCAGCCGAGTGCCCACGCGGGCGAAGGCGATCTTCTGACCGGCCGCCACATTGGGCGCGCCGCACACCACCTCGAAGGGCTCGTCGTCGCCGGCGTCCACGCGGCACACGGACAGCCGGTCGGCGTTGGGGTGCGGACCGTGCTCGACGACGTCGCCCACGACCAGGGCGGACAGGTCGGGGCCAGTGCGCTCGATGGCATCGACCTCGAGGCCGCCGCCCGTGAGGCTCTCTGCCAGCGCCTCCACCGAGTCCGGCAGCTCGATCCAGTCTGCGAGCCAAGAGAGCGGGACGAGCATCAGAGCTGCTCCAGGACGCGCAGGTCCCCGTCATAGAGCAGGCGGATGTGGGGCAGCTCGTGGCGCAGCATGGCTCCTCGCTCGAGGCCCATCCCGAACGCGTAGCCCTGGTAACGCTCGGGATCGATGTCGCAGTTGCGCAGCACCGTGGGATGGATCATCCCGCAGCCGCCCCACTCGATCCATCCCGTCTGGGAGCAGGTATTGCAGCCGTCGCCGCGGCACAACGGGCAGCGGAAGTCGAGCTCCGCCGAGGGCTCGGTGAAGGGGAAGTAGCTGGCGCGGAAGCGCAGCTCCACGGCACCGAACATGTGCTTCGCGAACGCGTAGAGCAGCTCCTTCAGGTTGGCGAGGGTGACGCTCTCGTCGACGGCGAAGCCCTCGACCTGTCCGAACATGGGGCTGTTGCGGGGCGAGAAGTCGTGCCGGTAGACGCGGCCCGGTGCGATGAAGCGGAAGGGCGGCGTGCGCCCGGTCATCGCCCGGATCTGCACCGGGGAGGTGTGGGTACGCAGCACGAAGTCGCCCTCGACCCAGAAGGTGTCCTGCATGTCCCGGGCCGGGTGGTCGGCGGGCACGTTCAGCGCGTCGAAGTTGTTGTGCTCGGTCTCGACCTCGGGACCCTCTTCGATGGAGAAGCCCCGGGCCAGGAAGAACTGCGCCATGTCCCGCTGCACGTGACTGACCGGGTGGAGGTGGCCGAGGGGCTGGCCCGCCGCCGGGAGCGTGACGTCGAGTCGGTGCTCTTCCAGATGGCGGTTGCGCTCACGGCTCTCGAGGGCGGCGCGGCGCTCGGCCACCCAGTCCTCGATCTGGACCTTGAGGGCGTTGACCTGCTGTCCGACGCGCGAGCGCTCCTCGGCCGGCAGGTCTCCGATTCCGCGGAGCAGGTCCGAGACGGAGCCCTTGCGCCCCAGGTACCGGGCGCGGACCGAGGTCAGGTCCTGGAGGGACCCCGCCCCGGCGACGTCCGTCCGCGCGCCCTGCGCCAGGGTGTCGAGATCCGGGGCTCGCGAGGCCATCGGCGACCGTCCTCAGGCCGCTACGCCCTGGGGGGGCACCGCCTTCTTGGCCATCTCGGCCAGGTCGGCGAAGGCCTTGGGATCGCTCACCGCGAGCTGCGCCAGGATCTTTCGGTCCACCTCGATGCCCGCGTTCTTGAGTCCGCGGATCAGCCGGCTGTAGGACAGACCGTTCTCCCGGGCGGCGGCGTTGATGCGCGCGATCCAGAGCGACCGGAAGTCGCGCTTGCGCTGCTTGCGGTCGCGGTAGGCATACTGCCACGCCTTCTCCACGGCTTCGCGCGCCACCCGGTGCAGCTTGCTGCGGCCGCCGAAGTAGCCCTTGGCGTCCTTCAGGATGCGCTTGCGGCGGCGCCGAGCGGCGACTCCACGCTTGACTCGAGGCATGTCCTTCCCCTCCCTGCGCCTAGTTGGGCAGCATCTGCTTGAGGCGCTTCTCGTCGGCGGAGGCCACCAACGCGCTCTTGCGCAGTGCGCGCTTCCGCTTGGTCGTCTTCTTGGTGAGGATGTGCTGCTTGTTCGTCCTCATCCTCTTGAACTTGCCGGAACCCGTCCGCTTGAAGCGCTTGGCGGCGCCCCGGTGGGTCTTCATCTTCGGCATCTCAATCTCCTTCTCCGGCCTCGGCGGAGCTGGCCTCCACTTCTGCCGCCTCCTCGGCCGCCGACTCCGCCGCGATCTTGCGCTTCGCCTCCGCGATCCCTTCCCGATCCGGCACCATGATCATCGAGAGGAACCGGCCCTCCATGCGGGGCGGGTTCTCCACCTTGGCCATCGAGCCCAGCAGATCCCGGACGTTTCGGAGCTGGTCCATGCCCCGATTGCGGTGGACCATCTCCCGTCCCCGGAACATCACCGTCACCTTGACCTTGTCCCCGTCCATCAGGAAGCGACGGGCGTTGTTCAGCTTGAACTCGAGGTCGTGCATGTCGGTGCCGGGCCGGAGCTTCACCTCCTTGAGCGTGGCCGTATGCCCCTTCTTCTGGGCGCCGGAGCGCTTCTTCTTCTGCTCGTACTTGTACCGCCCGTAGTCCATGATCCGGCAGACGGGCGGTCGCGAGTTGGGGGCCACCTCGACCAGGTCGAGGCCGGCCTCCTGTGCCTGTGAGATGCCCTGCTCCGGGGTCATCACACCCAACTGCTCTCCGTCCGCGCCGATCACGCGTACCTCCGGGACTCGGATCCTTTGGTTGACCCGAGTCTTGTCCCTCTCGGGGGCGACGATTCTGAACCTGGATCGTATCGGGATGCGTTGTCCTCCTAGGAAAGGGGATCCGTGCGGCGCTCGACGTTGGCGCGCTCGAGCTTCTCCACCAGGACCCCGGGACTCATCGCCCCGAGCTCTCGGCCCCCGCCCCTCCTCAGGCGCGGGGTCACGGTCCCGTTCTGTTCTTCCTGATCCCCGACCACGAGCATCAGGGGAATCTTGTGAGTCTCGGCGTCGCGGATCTTGAAGCCGAGGGTCTCGCTGCGGTCGTCCAGCTCCACGCGCACGCCGCGCTCGAAGAGCTGCTTGCGAATCAGCTCGGCGGCGGGGACGTGGCGCTCGGCGATCGGCAGCAATACGGCTTGGACCGGCGTCAGCCAGAAGGGGAAGTCCCCTCCGGTGTGTTCGATGTAGATGGCCAGGAAGCGCTCGATCGAGCCCAGCACGGCGCGGTGCAACATCGCCGGCTGGTGGAGGCTCCCGTCCCGGCCCACGTAGGCCAGGTCGAAGCGGCCGGGCGCGGCCATGTCGACCTGGATGGTGCCCAGGGTCCAGACGCGGCCGAGCACATCCTTGAAGTCGGCCTCCACCTTGGGCGCGTAGAAGGCACCCTCGCCTTCCTTGATGCCGCACGCGAAGCCGGCGCGCTCGACGGCGTCGACCAGCATCTTCTCCGCGCGGTCCCAGTCCGCGGGCTCGCCCAGGAACTCCGCCGGGCGCGTCGCGACCGAGAGCTGGACACCCTCGAGACCCAGCGCGCGGTAGGCCTCGGTCATCATCTCGAAGAACGCGTCGATCTCGCCGCCCACCTGATCGGGCTCGCAGAAGACGTGGCCGTCGTCCTGGGACATGGCGCGCACCCGGGTCAGCCCGGTGAGCGTGCCGCTCCGCTCGTTCCTGTGCAGGCGCGAGAACTCGGCGAAGCGCAGGGGCAGCTCCCGGTACGAGCGCTTCTTCGACGAGAAGATCTTGCAGTGCCCGGGGCAGTTCATGGCCTTGACGCCGAGCTCCTCGCCCTCGTCGGCGCCCTCGAACCAGAACATGTCGTCGTGGAACTCGTAGTAGTGGCCGGACTGCTTGAACAGGTCGGCGCGGCACAGCTGCGGCGACATCACCTCCTGGAAGCCGTACTTGGGATAGAGCGAGCGGATGAAGTCGGTGAGCCCGTTGAACAGGATCATCCCCTTGGGCAGGTAGAAGGGCGATCCGGGCGCGACGGCGTCCAGGAAGAAGAGCTCGAGGTCCGCGCCCACCCGGCGGTGGTCGCGCTTCTTCGCCTCCTCCAGTCGTTGGAGGTGGGCCTTGAGCTCCTTCTTCGAGGCGAATGCGGTGCCGTAGATGCGCTGGAGCTTGTGGCTGCTCTCGTCGCCCCGCCAGTACGACCCCGACACCTCCGTCAGCTTCACGGCGCCGATCTGGTCCGTGCGCCGCACGTGGGGGCCGCGGCACAGGTCCACGAACGCTCCGTGGCGGAACAGTGTGATCTCCGAGCCCTCGGGGATGTCGTCGATGCGGGCGACCTTGAGCTCCTCGCCCATGCCGCTAAAGAGCCGTCGCGCCTCCTCCCGGGAGACCACCTCGCGCTCGAAGACGAGCTTCTCGGCGAGGATGTCGCCCATCTGCTTCTCGATGCGCTCGATGTCCTCGGGCGTGAACGGCCGGTCGACCAGGAAGTCGTACTGGAACTTCTCGGCGTGATCGGTGCGGCCCACGTCGATCTGGACGTCGGGGAACAGACGCTTTACCGCGTCGGCCATGATGTGCTCGGCCGAGTGACGGATCACCTCGCTGCCATCCGGGTCGCGGGCCGTCACGATCTCGATGGACACATCGCGCTCGAGCGGCGTCCGCAGATCGACCAGCACCCCGTCCAGGCGGCCGGCCAGCGCGGCCTTGGCGAGTCCCGGACCGATCTGCTCCGCCACAGCGAGGACCGTCGTACGTGCGGGCACCGACAGCACCTTGCCGTCGGGCAGGCGTACGTTGATCTCGCTCATGAATGCGGGCAGGTCATGGACGCTCGGGCTCTCGCTCTGGGAAACCATTCGGCGCGACGGGCGCGCACTGGCGGCCCGGCGACGCCGGTGATCGAACCGTGGTAGGCACGGGCGGAATTGAACCGCCGACCCCCGCCGTGTCAAGGCGGTGCTCTAGCCGCTGAGCTACGTGCCTAGATCAGCTAAAGAGGCGGAATCCATACCGTTTTCGGAAATGCGTGTCAATCGCGCCGCGATCGGCTCCCCCCGGGAGTCGGGCTGGCGCCGGGACCAGCCGGCACGCCGGGCTCGGGCGGCGTCCACTCGAGCCGGAGCTGCAGCGCGTCGCTGCGCGCGCGCACCAGGAAGACCTGCAGGTTGGCGGGCGTATGGGCCTGGAGCCGGTCGAACAGGTCGGGCGCCCGGTCCTCGCTCTCGACCATCAGGACCGCCCGGCCGCGCTCGAACTCGACGGGCACCACCGACTGGGCGCCGGCCACCTCGATCAGGCTGCGACGGAGCGCCTCGTAGGCCCCGTAGTCCGAGAGCCCCTCGACCTCCACGCGCACGCGCCGCTGGGTCCTGCGCGCGCCTTCTGCGTGCAGCAGCCCGGTCTCCGTGAGGCGGGCCTTCACCCGTTCGACGTCGACATGCACCTCCACGACCACCACATACTCGGTGGTGACGCCGGGCTGGTCGGCGAAGAGCGCCCGGCGCGGGCCGCGATCCTCGAGGATCCGGAAGCGGTGCGTGTAGGGGATCATGTCGCTGCCGAGGATTTCCTCGAGGGACAGGTCCGAATCCTCGAGTCCGTCGGAATCGATCAGCAGCTCGCTGGCGACGCGCGAGACGGACTCGCGCAGGGCCTCCTCGATGGCCGCGTCCCGCGGCGCGCTGCCCCGCCGCGCCTCGGGGTCCACCGGCACGGCGCCGACCGCCTCCATCCGGCGCACCTCGGCATGGGCCCCGCCCGGCAGGCCGGACAGTGCGAGAGCCAGCACTGCCAGGAGCACCCGCGTCCGCACTACAGCGTCCGCTCGGTCACGGGCCGCCCGAAGAGCGCGTCGACGTCGCGCTGGAGCGCGTCGCTCGCCTCCACACCGCGAATGCCCCCGACCGAGAGGACGGTCTCGCTCTCGCCCGGAAGCGTGATGTGGAGGAAGACGGCGCAGTCGCCCGGGTGCCGAGCGAGAACCCGGCGCAGGGCCACCATCCTGTCGCGGTCCACGTCGGGCTCACTCACCCGGACGCGCAGCTCGGCGGTGAGCTTTTCCCTGGCGTCGGCCAGCTTCAGGACCTCCCGCACCAGGATCTTCGGCGGGTCGCCGCTCTCCAGGGTTCCCGACACCAGGACCGGTACGGGCTGTCCGCCCACTTCTCCGCCCTCCTTTGCCTCCCGCAGCAGCGCCGCGAAGCGAGTATAGGGTTCGGAGAAGATCACCAGGCCAAAGCTGCCCTCCAGGTCCTCCAGGGTGGCAAAGCCCATGCGCTGACCGCGGCGGGTACGAGTCTCGCGCACCGCCGTGATGAGCCCGCCGACGCGCACCTCGCGGCCCTCCCAGGCCGCGGTCGTCGACGCCGTCACGTCGGTGTAGCGCGCCAGCTCGGGGGCTACGTCGGAGAGCGGGTGGCCGGAGACGTAGAAGCCGAGCAGCTCCTTCTCGTAGCCCAGGCGCTCGCGGTCGGTCCAGGCCGGCGCCTCGGCGAGCGCCGGCCCCTCCTGGGCCACCGCCGCCTCGAGCGCGCCGAACAGACTCTCCTGCCCGATCTCGCGGTCGCGCTGCGTTGCCGCTCCCCGTTCGAGCGCCGCGTCCAGCGAGGACCACACCGCGGCGCGGTTCTCGTGCAGCGATTCGAAGGCGCCGCACTTGACCAGCGCTTCCGCCACACGCCGGTTCACCTTGCGCCCGTCGACGCGCTCGCAGAAGTCGAACAGGCTCCGGAAGGGTTCTTCCCCGCGGCACTCGATCAGCGTCTCGATGGCGCCCTCGCCCACGTTCTTGATGCCCTTGAAGCCAAAGCGCACCGACTCGTCCACCACCGAGAAGTCGCGCTGGGACTCGTTCACGTCGGGGGGCAGGATCTCCACGCCCTTCTCGCGGGCGTAGGCGATGTAGCGGGCCAGCTTGTCGTGGTTGCCGGACTCGATCGTGAGCAGCGCCGCCAGGAACTCCCGGAGATGGTTCGCCTTCAGATAGGCCGTCTGGTAGGTGATGTACGCGTACGCCGTGGAGTGGGCCTTGGGAAAGCCGTAGCCCGCAAACTCGCTCATCAGGTCGAAGACCTGGCTGGCCTTCGCGCGATCGATGCCGCGCTCGACGGCGCCCTCGATGAATCGCTCCTGGTGGCGGGCCATCTCTTCGGGCTTCTTCTTGCCCATGGCGCGGCGCAGCAGATCCGCCTCGCCCAGGCTGTAGCCCGCCAGCTTCTGGGCGATCTGCAGCACCTGGTCCTGGTACACGATGACGCCGAGGGTCTCGGCGGTCAGCTCCTCGAGCTCCGGGATCAGGTATTCGACCCGGGTCACGCCGTTCTTGCGATTGACGAAGTCGTCCACCATCCCCGAGCCGAGGGGGCCCGGCCGGTAGAGCGCCTCCAGCGGGATGATCTCCTTGAAGTTCCGCGGTCCGAACTTGGTGACCAGGTCGGTCATACCAGACGACTCGAACTGGAAGATGCCCTCGGTGTCGCCCTGGCAGAGCAGGTCGTAGGTGGCCCCGTCGTCCAGCGGCAGGCGGTTGGCGTCGAAGTCCGGCAGCCGCTCCCGAATCATGCGCTCGGCATCGGCGATCAGCGTCAAGGTGCGCAGTCCGAGGAAGTCGAACTTGATCAGTCCGATCTTCTCGACGCAGCGCCAGTCGTAGCCAACCATCACGTCGCCCGATCGCGGGTCCTTGTACAGCGGGACCATGTCGATCAGGGGCTCGTTGCTGATCACGACGCCCGCGGCGTGCTTGGACGCGTGGCGGGCCAGCCCCTCGAGCTTCCCGGCCGTCTCCATCAGCTTGGCCACCTGGCCGTCGCTACCGATTCGCGCCCGGAGCTCCGGGGACTGGGCGATCGCCTCCTCGAGGGTGATCCCCAGGGTCTCGGGGATCAGCTTGCAGAGCCGGTCGACGTCGCCGAACGACATGCCCAGCACGCGCCCCACGTCCCGGATGGCGGCCCGGGCCTGAAGCGTCCCGAACGTGATGATCTGGGCCACCCGCATCTCGTCGGGATCGCCCGCCGCGCCGTCGTACTTCTTCGCCACATAGCGGATCACCTGGTCGCGGCCGCGCATGCAGAAGTCGACGTCGATGTCCGGCATCGACACGCGCTCCAGGTTCAGGAAGCGCTCGAAGATGATGTCGTACTCGATGGGATCGATGTTGGTGATGCCCATGCCGTAGGCCACGAGGCTGCCCGCCGAGGAGCCGCGGCCCGGCCCCACCGGGATGCCGTTCGACTTCGCGTAGTGGATGAAGTCCGCCACGATCAGGAAGTAGCCCGCGAAGCCCATGGTCTCGATCACACCGAGCTCGCGCTCCAGCCGCTCGACGTAGACCTTGTGCGCGTCCCGGAAGGGCTCGTCGGGGGCGAGCCCCAGGTGTCCGCGCAGCCCAGCCCAGGCCTGCTCCCCCATTACCTGCTCGCGGGTCCGGCCCGCCGGCACCTGGAATTCGGGCATGTGGTAGTCGCCCATGGCGATCTCGAGGTTGCAGCGCTCGGCGATCTCGAGGGTGGCGTCCACGGCCGAGGGGTGGTCGTGGAAGAGCTCCCGCATCTCGTCGCCGTCCTTCAGGTAGAAGCCGTGGCCGTCGAAGCGCAAGCGCTTCGGATCGTCCAGGTTGGCGGCGGTACCGATGCAGAGCAGCAGATCGTGGTGGTCGTGGTCGGCGGCCTCGAGGTAGTGCGCGTCGTTGCTGGCCACCAGCGGAATCGCCAGGTCCGACGCCATCTTCACCAGCTCGGCGTTCACCGTGTCCTGGGCCGGAATGCCGTGGCGCTGGAGCTCCAGGTAGTAACGATTGTCGAACAGGCGCGAGAACTCCTCCGCCTGGGTCCAGGCGCGCTCCACCTCGCCGTGGATGATCGAACGGGGAACGGGGGCCGAGAGGCATCCGCTCGTGGCGATCAGGCCCTCGTGGCGCTGGCGCAGGAGATCCATGTCGATGCGCGGCTTGTAGTAGAAGCCCTCGACGTACGCCTTCGACACCAGGAACATCAGGTTTCGGTAGCCGGTCTCGTTCATGGCCAGGAGCAGCAGGTGATTGATGGCGTCGAAGCCGCCCGCCTCCCGCTCCCTCTTTTCGCGGTCGAAGCGGCTCCCGCTCGCCAGGTAGACCTCGCAGCCGAGGATCGGCTTCACCCCGGCGGCGTGCGCCTTCTCGTAGAACTCGATCGAGCCGAACAGGTTGCCGTGGTCCGTCTGGGCCACCGCCGGCATGCCGAGGGCCACGGCGCGCTCGAAGAGCGGCGCGTGCTTGATGGCGCCATCGAGGAGCGAGTATTGGGTGTGGAGGTGAAGGTGGACGAAGGGCCTCGGCATCACTCCCACTCGATGGTGGCGGGCGGCTTCGACGAGATGTCGTAGACCACCCGGTTGATGCCGGCGACCTCGTTGATGATGCGGCTCGAGATGCGCCCGAGCACGTCGTTGGGGATCGCCGCGAAGTCGGCGGTCATGGCGTCCACCGATGTGACGCACCGAATCGCCACCACGTTCTCGTAGGTGCGCGCGTCACCCATGACGCCCACGCTGTGCACCGGGAGGAAGACCGCCAACGCCTGCCAGATCTCGTCGTAGAGCCCGGCGCGCCGGATCTCCTCGATCAGGATCGCGTCGGCGCGGCGAAGGGGCGCCAGCCGCTGCTCGGTCACCTCGCCCATGATGCGGATGGCCAGGCCGGGACCCGGGAAGGGATGGCGACTCACCGCCTCCACCGGCAGCCCCAGCCGGCGACCGAGCTCTCTCACCTCGTCCTTGAACAGCTCGCGCAGGGGCTCGACCAGCTCGAGGCGCATGTGCTCGGGCAGTCCGCCCACATTGTGGTGCGTCTTGATGGTGGCCGAAGGGCCGTTTACCGAGACGCTCTCGATCACGTCCGGGTAGAGGGTGCCCTGCACCAGGAGCTCGGCGCCGCCCAGACGCTGGGCCTCTTCCTCGAACACCTCCATGAAGAGGTGGCCGATGATGCGACGCTTCTTCTCGGGCTCGCTCACGCCGGCGAGGGCCCGCAGGAAGCGGCGCGAGGCGTCGACCGTGTCCACCTTGACGCCGAGGGTCCGGCCGAAGAGCGCCTCCACCTCCGCGCGCTCGTTCTCCCGCAGGAGCCCGTGGTCGACGAAGATGCAGGTGAGCTGGTCGCCCACCGCGCGGTGGACCAGGGCCGCGGCCACGGACGAGTCGACCCCGCCCGAGAGGCCGCAGATCACCGTGCGATCGCCCACCTGCTCCCGGATCCGCGCGATGCTCTCTTCGATGAAGGTGTCCATGGTCCAGGACGACTCGCAGCCGCAGATGCGATGCACGAAGTTCTCGAGGATGGCGGCGCCGGCGGCGGTGTGGGCGACCTCTGGGTGGAATTGCACGGCCCAGATGGGGCGCTCGGTGTGGCGCACGGCGGCGAAGGGCGAGCTCTCGGTCTGGGCCAGCACGCGAAAATCCGTGGGCAGCTCGAGCACGCGATCGCCGTGGCTCATCCAGACCACGCGGGGATCGCTGCCGGGCAGGTCCTTGAAGAGCGGATCGTCGCACTCGATGCGCAGCTGGGCGCGTCCGTACTCCCGGTCGTCGTTCTGCTCCATGCGCCCACCGAGGTTCAGCACCAGGAGCTGGAGCCCGTAGCAGATGCCGAGCACAGGCACGCCGAGCTCCAGGATCGCGGGCTCGAGCCCCGGCGCTTCGCTGGCGGTCACACTCGACGGTCCGCCCGACAGGATCACGCCGCCCGGGTTCCACGCGCGCAGGGTCTCCGCGTCGATGGTCGGCGGATGAATCTCGCAATAGACGTGCTGCTCGCGCACCCGGCGCGCGATCAGCTGCGTGTACTGGGAGCCGTAGTCCAGGATGAGGATGCGGCCGCGGTGCGAGGGGATGGGGGACGCCATCGAGAAGAACCGACTCCTCGGCTGGGGGGCCGTGCAGTGGGGCTCGGAGGAGCGCCCGCGATGAAACTGGGATCAGGGGGGCCGGCGTTGGCGCCGAGTCTACTCGATCCGGTAGTTCGGGGCTTCCTTGGTGATGATCACGTTGTGGACGTGACTCTCCTGGAGGCCCGCGGCCGAGATGCGCACGAAGCGCGACTTCTGGCGCAGCTCACTCAGGTTCGCCGACCCGCAGTAGCCCATGCCGGCGCGCAGTCCTCCGATGATCTGGTGGACGCTGCTGGACAAGCTGCCCCGGTACGGAACGCGGGCCTCGATGCCCTCGGGCACGAGCTTGTCCGTGTCCTCGACGTGGCCCTGGAAGTAGCGGTCGCTGCTGCCCTCGGCCATGGCGCCGAGGGAGCCCATGCCGCGATAGACTTTGTAGGAGCGACCCTGAAAGAGAACGATCTCGCCCGGCGCCTCGTCCGTGCCGGCGAACAGCGAGCCCACCATCACGGCGGCGGCCCCGGCGGCCAGCGCCTTCACCACGTCGCCCGAGAACTTGATGCCGCCGTCCGAGATCACGGAGACGCCGTTTCGGCTGGCCACCTCGGCCGCGTCCAGCACGGCCGTGAACTGCGGCACACCCACGCCGGCCACCACCCGGGTGGTGCAGATCGAGCCCGGGCCCACACCGATCTTGACCGCCGAGGCGCCGGCCTTGATCAGCGCCTCGGCGCCCTCCCCCGTGGCCACGTTGCCGCCGATCAGCGGCAGGTCCGGGAAGGTGCGGCGCAGCTCGACCACCGTCTCGAGCACCCGGACCGAGTGCCCGTGGGCCGTGTCCACGACGATGACGTCCACGCCCGCGTCCATCAGGGCCTGGGCGCGCTCCAGCCGGTCGGGCTCCACCCCGACCGCGGCGCCGCAGCGGAGCCGGCCGAGCGTGTCCTTGCAGGCGTCCGGGAAGCGCTCGGTCTTCTCGATGTCCTTGATGGTGATGAGACCGCACAGGTCGCCCCGTTGGTCCACGACCAGCAGCTTCTCGATGCGGTGCTCGTGCAGAAGCTCCTTGGCGCGCTCCATGGTCGTGCCCGGGGGCACGGTCACCAGGTTCTCATGGGTCATGACCCGCGAGATCTCCTGGCTCGTGTCCTTGACGAAGCGCAGGTCCCGGTTGGTGAGGATGCCGACGGCCTTGCCGTCGCGCGTCACCGGCACGCCCGAGATCTTGTAACGCCCCATCACCTCCAGGGCCTCGTAGATCCGCTGCTCGGGCCGCATGGTGATGGGGTCGACGATCATGCCCGACTCGGAGCGCTTGACCTTGTCGACCTCGGCGGCCTGGGAGGCCACCGGCAGGTTCTTGTGGACGATCCCGATGCCGCCGTTCTGCGCCATGCAGATGGCCGTCTCGTGCTCGGTGACGGTGTCCATCGCGGCGGACACCAGCGGAATGGGCAGGGAGATCTCGGGCGTCAGCTGGGTGCGGAGATCGACCTCTGCGGGAAGGACCTCGGAACCCGCAGGCACGAGGAGGACATCATCGAACGTCAGCCCCTCGGTGATCCGGTTCTCGTCCATAAGCTTGGACTCACAGCTGTCGGGATTTGGCGGCCGAGTCTAATGGGCGCGCCTCCTCGTTGCAACTCACGGAAGGCTTCGATGGGCTTCCTCCTGAGGGCGGAGCAGCCTTCCGTCGAGGGTCAGTGCCACAGGAGCAACGGGGGGCCGGTGTCGAAACGCGACCGCGCAGCGGGGCGAAGCCCCGCGAAGTTCAGAAGGCTGGGCTATTTCGAGGCGATCGACTCCAGCCCATCTCGGAGCGTAGAAGCCACCTCGCTGACGATCGCCTCGGCCAGCCGACACGCCGTCCGCGGGTAGTCCTCGGCGAGACGGCGGAAGGACGTGCGGGGGAGCAGGAGGAACGTGCAGGCCGACTGTGCGATGGCCGTCGCCTCGCGCGGCCCGACGACGACCAGCGACAGGGCGCCGAGCGCGGCACCCGGGCCCAGGATCTCCTGCTCGACCCGGCGCTGGCTCTCCAGCCTCACCTCGCCGCTCACGATCAGCACCAGCCCTTCGGCCTCGGATCCCTCGCGGAAGAGCGCCACGCCCTTCGAGGCGTTCTGTTCCTCCAGGAGCTCGCCCAGGGCCGCTCGATCCTCCTCTCCGAACTCCGCCAGCAGCGAGAAGGCCTTGAGGTCCGGGCTGCTCAAGGCACCACTCTGGCGAAGAGGTTGCGCAGCAGCGCGGCGGGCTCCTTGCCGCTGTCGAGGGGCAGCAGGAAGAGCGATGCCTCGTCGATCAGCGAGAGGTTCTCGCGCAGCTCGTCGGGCGAGATGCGCTCGCCCTTGGCCAGCATCACCAGGTGGAAGATGCGCGCGCGAGGCAGGTTGCGGAGGGCGTCCGACACCGGGCGCACCTTCTCGGCGGCCTCGCCGATGCTGCCGCTCAGCAGGAACAGAGTGCCCAGGGCGCCGTAGCCCGCCAGGGGCCAGAGGGGCGCGAAGCGGTCGCTGGCGGGAACGTGGATCAGGTCGATGCGGGAGGTCTCGTCCAGGCGGATCTGGCCCAGGAGGGCGAGCTCGCCCGGCCAGGTCTGCTCCGTCGCCACCCCTGGCGCCAGCTCGATGCCGGGGATCTGGCGGAGCAAGTTTGCGAAGTCCGGCGTGGCCTCGGGCTCGGCGGCGACGATCAGCAGCTTCCCCCGCGCCGGCCCCCGCTCGCCCGGCAGGCCGTCGCGCAGCCAGGTGCGCAGCCGCCGGGACTGGGCCTCGTCGAAGAGCCCCACGGTCTCGGTCGAAGGGCCGATGCGTCGGCCCGCCGCACCGCCCAGCTCGACGATGCCGCGCTGGGAGAGGGTGTGCAGGGTGCGCAGCACCTGGTAGTCGGGGAAGGAGCACCGATCGACGACGTCGCGGACCCTCGGGTAGAGCTCGAGGAGGAGCAGCACCTCCTGGGTCAGTGGGTGGACGATGTTGGGCAGCTCGCCGGTCTTCACCTTCAGCTTGGCGTAGGTGTCCAGGGACGGCAGCTGAGCCGCCAGGCGCTCCCACTCGCGGAGCTGACGCAGGCCCTCGACCAGCAACGCGCGAGTGGGCGTGAGGATCTTGGGCGGCTCGTCGGAGCGGCCGGACTCGAAGGCGAAGCGCCCTCGGCGCCAGGCCAGCAGTCGGAACAGCGCCTTGGGTCCCTCGACCGAGCCGGTCTGGGCCTGGATGACCTCGCCGTCTCGAATCAGGATCGAGCCGCGCAGCTCGCCCGCATCGTCGCTCCGGGCCCTGAGCTCGAGCCGCCCGCTCCGTCGGCTGATGTGGAAGAGCTGGAGGAGCTCGGCCAGCGCCAGCTGGGCGAGCTCGCCGGCTGCCTCGCCGGCGCTCTCGGCCTCGGCGTCCAGGAGCTCGATCCGGTCCTGCCGCTCCATCAGCTCCTTCAGCGTGGGCAGAATGTCGTCTGGATTCTGGACCGAGGGCAGCAGCACGTCGCCGACGCTGCCCCGCTGTCCCAGGTCCGCGTCGTCGCCCAGGAACAGGAAGCGGGCCGAGCGGGTGCGCGGGTTGGCGCGCAGGATCTCCGCCAGCTTGAGGGCGTCGACCAGCGGCAGGTCGAGCTGCGCCACCACCAACGCCGGCCGCTCGGCCAAGGCCAGCTCCAGGGCCGCGGCGCCGTGGGGAGCCGTCTTGCACTGGATGCGTGCGGCCTGGCAGGCGGCGGCGAGCCGGCGGCCGCGGTCGGCGTTCCCGTCTGCGATCAGCACCAAGCGATTCACGTTGCCCCCTCTCAGATCCCCAGCGGCACGCCCAGCTCGCGCTGGAGCTCGAAGGCCAGGTGCTCCACCAGGGCCCGGTCGGCCGTGTGGAAGAAGGCCAGCCCGTCGTCGCCGGGCTTGTCCTCGAAGACCATCGCGTAGGCCGGACCCTCGCCGTAGTAGATCAGGAAGGGCCGGGCGCTCGGGCTGCGCCGCGGCGCCACGCAGGTGACCGAGGCACCGCCCTTGGGCGCCTCGCCCTCCTCGCACACCAGCACCACCTCGATGCGCGGCTCGGTGCCCGCGAGCTGTCCCAGATGCTCGCTCACAGCGGGCAGCCGCTGGGCACCGGGCGACAGGATCAGGACACCCCGGTCGAGCGGCCGGCGCGACACCTCGTCGATCAGGAAGCGGGCGACACGCTCGGGCATCTCCGGGGGCGCCAGCTCGGCGTGCTCGAGGAGTGCCTCCAACGCCTGCTCGAAGGGTGCGCCCTCGAGCTTCAGGGAGCGGAGCAGACTGGTCCGGTGCTCCTCCAGCCGCGCGTCGAGGACGCGGTCCAGGGACTCGAGCTGGGTGCCGTCGGACGGGAAGCTCGCAGCCGCCAGCGAGAGCTCGCCCTTGCCGTCGCCGCGCACGCTGTCCAGGACGCCGCTCCGCTCGATGGCCGCCCGAATGCGCTCCTTCAGCACCGCGGCGCCCAGGGAGTCCGTCTCCGGCAAAAGGACCACGAAGCGGCTCTCGCTCTCCACCGCCATCAGGTCGGTGGCGCGCAGGGCCTGGGTCACGTGATGAACGAGCCCCTCGAGCCAGTGGCCGAGCTGGCTCTCGCTGGTGGAACGGCGCAGCGTGCTCAGGCTGCCCACGTCGACCCGCACGATCGAGAAGGGTCGGCCGAAGCGGTTGGCCTTCTGGATCTCGTTGCGCACCACGTCCTCGAAGTAGGCGTGGGTGTAGGCCTTCGTCGCCGGGTCGCGGAAGGAGCGCCGCTCGAGCGAGCGAAAGCGCAGCGCGTTCACCACTGCCAGCGCGCCGCAGGAGACGAACTTCTCGGCGGCGGCCCGGTCGCGGTCGTCGAACACCTCGCCCTCGAGCTTGTCCGTCAGACGCGCCAGCCCGAGCAGCGAGCCCGCGTGACGAATCGGGACGAAGAGCGGCGCGCTCCGCACGCCACCGTCGCCATCGCCCCGGGGCCGCGCCGCGTCCACCACGATCGACTGGCCCTCGTCGAGAAGCGGCTGGAACTCGGCGCCCAGCCGCTCGATGTCCATCTCCTCGGGCTCCTCGTCCACCCGGATCAAGCCCCGGGCGCCCATCAGCCGGAAGCGGGTCTCGCCGGAGTCCTGCGCCAGCCAGACCACACCGCCCTGGGCCCGCGTCTCGAGGCACAGGCCCTCGATGATCCGCTCGGCCAGGGGCTCGAGGCTCAGGGTCGAGAACAGACCCTGGGCGCGTTCGTAGAGCGAGAGCACCTCCATGTACTCGAGGTTCTCGGCCACCAGCCGGGCGTGCTCCTCGCGCAGCCGCCGGCGCTGCAGGATGCCGTCCAGGGAGCGGGCCAGGGTCTTGCGGTCGAAGGGCTTGAGGATGTAGTCCGTCGCGCCCTGCTTCATGGCCTCGACGGCGGTCTTCACGTCGACCACGCCAGTGACCATGATGATCTCCTGGTCCGGGTTGCGTTCCTTCACGCGCTCGACGAGCTCGCAGCCGTCGATCCCGGGCATCACCAGGTCGGTGATGATGACGTCGAAGTCCTCGCGCTCGAGGATGTGGAGGGCCTCCTCCCCGTTCGAGGCGGTCTGGACCTGGTAGCCCTCCCCGGTCAGGAGCCCCTCGATGAGCTCCCGGAAGTAGCGCTGGTCGTCGACGGCAAGGATCCGGGCCTTGGGCACAGTCCACCCCCCTGGCAGGGAAGCGGGCCTGCAGCGCGAACCGGGCTAGAGGGAGCCCGGTCCGGAGACCGACAGGACCGCATTCCGCAGGTCCTCATCGGCAGATCCGGCAGCCGTCTTCACCGCTCTGAGGGGGATTTGCGTGCCCAGGAGGGAGTGGGGGGTGGCGTCCACGATCTCCACGGGCACCCGCTCGCCCGGCTGGGGGATCGGGGCGTCGCCGGCGACCCGAACGGCGAGGTTGACGACCCGCTGGTGCGGATCGCGGCCGGCCACCTGGGCGGGGCCGCCGCGACGGGCCCGGGCGCTCGGACCCTCGATCAGAATTTCTGTGCGTTCTCCAACCCGGCTGCGGTGGTAGGCCAAGGTGAGCCGCCGCTGCAGGGCCTGGAGCCGCTCGAGCCGATCCTGGGCCACCCCCGGGTCGATTTGCCCAGGCTCCTGGGCGGCTTTGGTGCCAGGTCTCGGGGAGTACTTGAAGGAGTAGCTGTCCGCGAACCCCGCCTGCTCGACCGTGTCCAGGGTGGCCTGGAGGTCCGCCTCGCTCTCGCCCGGGAAGCCCACGATGAGGTCGCTGGTGAGGGTCAGATCCGGCCGGGCCCGGCGCAGGGCCTGCGCAATGCCCAGGAAGCTCTCCCGGTCGTAGCGCCGGCGCATGCGCTCGAGGATCGCGTCCGAGCCGCTCTGGAGCGGCAGGTGGACGTGGGGGCACAGGTGCTCGAGCTCGCCGTGGGCCCGGACGAGGGCCGCGTCGAAGAAGATCGGGTGCGGGCTCGTGTAGCGGATGCGCTCGAGGCCCGGGATGCGGTCGAGTCGCCGCAGCAGCTCGGCGAACGCCACCGTGCCGGCCCGGTCCGCCCGATCCCGTCGCAGGTCGTGCCGGCCGTAGGCGTTGACCGTCTGGCCGAGCAGGGTGATCTCGCACACGCCCTCGTCTGCCAGCGTCTGGGCCTCGGCCACGATGTCATCGGCGGGGCGGCTGATCTCCCGGCCCCGCGTCTGCGGCACGATGCAGAAGGTGCAGTACAGGTCGCACCCCTCCATCACCGTCACGAAGGCGCGGCCGGGGCTCGGCGAGGCGTACGCCGGGTGGCGCTGGGGCAGGTCGAAGCGGTCGAGGTCGCGGGTCTCCTCGGTGCGCGCCGAGCGCTGGCCGCGGGCGGCCTCGGCGACCATGGCCGGCACGAAGCGCAGGTTGTGGGTCCCGAACACGAAGTCCACCTGGGGGAAGCGCTCGAGGATCGCGTCACCCTGCTGCTGGGCCACGCAGCCGCCCACCCCCACCAGGCGACCGGGGCGCTCGGCCTTCCAGGCGCGCAGCAGGCCCAGGTCCGTGTAGAGCCGCTGCTCCGCCTTGTCCCGGATCGAGCAGGTGTTCACCACCAGCACGTCGGCCTCCGCCTCGTCGGCGGCGTCGAGCCCGGCGTGGTGGAGCAGGTTCGCCACCTTCTCCGAGTCGTGGACGTTCATCTGGCAGCCGTAGGTACGGATCGCGAAGCGGCGGCGGTCCACGGTCGACTTCCTCTCCGATCGAGGGGGTCGGGGCGACGAAGGCTACCGAAGGGCCCCGGGAGCGCCACACGCGAGGCGCGATCAGACGCGCCTCAGAACCCTTCGACGATGCCTCCAAAACTCAACAGAAACGCCTGATTCTGGACACCTTTTCCATTCCACTGGGAGCGGAATTCACGAAATGGTGTTTGACAAATCAAGACACACCCGCATAATGCAAATCGAGCGATGTGAAGGAGTCACTCGAAGGTTTTTCAGGTTATGGAGCGGCGGTGGATTAGGCATTTCTGACCGAAATGTCCAACCTCTCACCCCCCATCATCTATCCACCGCCCTCCCCC
>JAPUKG010000318.1 GCA_027295775.1 Pseudomonadota bacterium | reverse complement strand
GTAGCGATCGGGCGGGCCAACGGCGCAGCCGTGACCGGCAGGCCCAAACACATGTCGACGAAGCGCTGCTGCTGCTCGAGCAGTGTGTGGTACTGCTGCTGGGAGGCGTTCTGCCCCTCGAGGAACTGCCGGTGCAGTTCGGCGGTTTGCTGCTGCAGGCGCTGGAGGGCCACCATGTTCTCCTGCGTGATCCGCAGGGCTTCGGCTGCGGAAGCCGCGATCGGGGTGGACGGTTCGGACGGCGCCGCAGGGATGGCCGTCTCGGGCGGCGCGTCGGTCTCAGGCGCGCGCTGGCTCGGTGCGTGTGGTACTACCTTGGTTTCGTCTTGTTGCATCGGTCCTCTCTTGCGAGTCCGGATATTTGCACCCCCCACCTGTCGGGTGAGCCCCACGCGTCCGGTTGACACCGGAGCGGGAGTCGGACGGAAGGATGCGTCCCAGGGCTGCAGTTCCACTGCATGGCCGAGTGCGCCGATCTGAGCCAACACTCGGCCGAGCTCTCGGATTCCCGAGCGCGACCCACGGGTCGCGTCGAGAGCCAGAGAAAAATGCGATTCGCCATCCAGAATGGAGGCGACTAGTCCGCTGAGGCGGGCGTGAGGTCCGGTCTCCACGAAGGTCCGGACTCCGTCGCGATACATCCGCCGGATGAGCTCGTCAAAGAGCACCGGGCGAGCCAGCTGGCCGGCCAGAAGGGCCTTGGCCTCAGCCGCGTCGGCGGGGTACGGCATGCCCGTGCTGTTGGCGTAAACCGGCACCGTGCCCTCGCCGAACCTGATCTTCTCCAAGGCGTTGGCCAGGGGACCCTCGGCATCGGCGACCAACCGGGAGTGGAATGCCGCCGAGACGGGCAACCGCCGGGCATCGATCTGGCGGAGCCGAAAAGCACCGGCCGCTCGCTCGATCTCGGCGGTGGCGCCGGAGAGAACAACCTGGGTCGGCGAATTATGGTTTGCCACCACGAGGTCCATGGACTCCGCGGCGATGAACTTCTCGACCTCCGACAGGCCGGCGCGCACGACGAGCATGGCACCCTGTCCGCCGTCCAGGTCGCCCATCAGGCGACCGCGCAGCCGTGCGAGCTGGTGGAAGTCCTCCTTCGACAAGCGCCCCGCGGCGCACAGCGCGGTGAGCTCGCCGAAGCTGTGGCCGGCGGTGGCCGCCGGAACCACGCCGAACAGGCGAAGAACCGCGCCGGCGCCGAGGCTCACCGCTCCGATGGCCGGCTGGGCGTGGCGCGTGTCGCGCAGGACGTCTTCCTGCAGCTGCCGCGCCTCGTCGTCGAAGGCCGGGTGAGGATAGATGAGGTCGCTCAGGCGGTTCTCAGGATCTCCGGAATCGGAGAGCTCGAGGGAAGCGCTCACGCACGGGAACTGGCAGGCCAGATCGCGCTGCATGCCCACGTACTGGGAGCCCTGCCCGGGAAACAGGAAGGCCAGGTCGCCCGCCGCTGGGCCGCGCCCGTAGTAGACGCCGTCCGGCGTCGACCAGGTCGACTCCGCGTGGGAGTCGAGCAAACTCGCAGCTCGCGTCGCCAGTGCCGCTACGTCGGCGTCGCCCTTTTCCACAACGAGGAGGAGGCGCTCGGCATCGTCCGGGCGAAAGGCCTCCCGGGAGGTCTGAGCCAACTCCCGCACGGCGTTCCAGTCCGCGGTCCGGCCCAGACGCGTCAGGCTTTCCCTCAGGCGGTGCTGCGTGGACGCACCGAAGGCAATCACCTGCACGTCGCCGTCCCAATCCGGCCCGGAGCGTTCGGCTCCCTGGTCGCTGAGGTGCTCCTGCAGCAGGCAATGGAAGTTGCTACCGCCGAAGCCGAAGGAGCTGACCGCGGCACGGCGGGGATGGCCAAGGGGCGCGAGCCAGGGACGTTTCTCCGTGTTCAGGTAGAAGGGAGAAGCGCCGGGCGCCACCTGGGCAAGGGGCTTCTCCACTTTCAGGGTCGGCGGAAGCACTCTGTGGTGCAGCGCCATGGCGACCTTGATCAAGGACGCGGCGCCCGCCGCGGCCTTGGTGTGGCCGATCTGGGACTTCACCGAGCCCAACGCACACCACGTCCCCTCCGCGCGGCTCTCTCGGTAGACGGCGGCGAGTGCTTCGGACTCGACAGCGTCACCCACGGCGGTACCGGTGCCATGCGCCTCTACGAGCTCGACGGTGTCGGGGCTGATGTCGGCACGCTGGTACGCACGCTGGAGGGCCTTTTTCTGGCCGGACTGGCTCGGCGCGTAGATGGCGTTGCCCTTGCCGTCGCTGGAGGTGCCCAGACCGATGATCTCCGCGTAAATGCGGTCGCCGTCGCGCACGGCGTCGTCCAAACGCTTGAGGACGAGTATGCCCACTCCTTCGCCGAGAATCGTGCCGTCGCCCTCGTGGTCGAAGGGCCGCGCGTTGCCGGTTGGGCTCAGCGCGGGGGTCTTGGAGAAACACATGTACATGAAGATGTCGTTCAGCGTGTCGACGCCCCCGGTGATGGCCATGTCGCAGCGCCCGTCTGCGAGCTCCATCGTGGCCAGGTGGAGCGCGCCCAGCGAGCTGGCGCACGCTGCATCCACCACACAGTTGGTACCACCCAGATCCAGTCTGTTGGCGATCCG
>JAPUKG010000317.1 GCA_027295775.1 Pseudomonadota bacterium | reverse complement strand
CCCCGGGAGTACTGCGATGTTCGGGCCCCCGCGATGCTTGGGCCCACGGTTTTGGGGGGCCCACCCTTAGCCCTCCGTTCCGACCTTGACAAGCGAGCCCCGCGGGAGCCCACCACGGAACTCGGGATGTCCGTGCCGGGGACGGGTCGGGGGCTCCATCCGGGAACTTGAGGAGAATCCCCCGCCGCGTGCCGCGCTTGCGGCCGGGCCCCCCTTCGGGCAGCATGCGCGGCCGCCGAAACAGGCGGGCAGGGAGGTCGGACGAGGTGAGCGACGCCCAACCGATCACGGGCTGCAGGCCTGGGGACGTGGCGGAGCACGTCTTCCTGTGCGGCGACCCCGCCCGGGTGGAGCGCATCTCGGCCTCCTGGACGGGCGCCCGCGAGGTCTGCAGCGTCCGCGAGTACCGGATCGTGACCGGCGAAAAGGACGGTCTGCGTGTCTCCGCCGCCTCGACCGGGATCGGCGCCCCCAGCACCGCGATCCTGCTGGAGGAGCTCGCCAAGCTGGGCACCCACACCCTGCTGCGGATCGGGAACAGTGGGGGGCTGGCCCCGGATCTGGCGCTGGGCGACCTGGTGGTGACCACCGGCGCAGTCCGGGACGACGGAACCTCGCGCAGCTACGTCGTTCCCGAGTTCCCGGCCGTGGCGGACCACGTCCTGGTGGCGGCGCTGCTGGACGCGGCGGCCGAGCGGGGCACCCCGGCCCGGGCCGGCATCACCTGGTCCCTGGACGCCTTCTACGCCCGCAACGCCCTGGTGGACGGAGAGGGCCGCCTCTCCTCCATGAGCGTCGGCGGCTACTGGCCGAGCCACCTGGAGACCCGGATCCGCGACATGCGCGCCGCCGGCGTCCTCAACTGCGAGATGGAGGCGGGGGTGGTCTTGACCCTGTCGGCGCTCTTCGGCCTGCGCGCCGGGTGCATCTGCGTGGTGTCCGACCGCACGCCCTGGCCGGGCCCCGCCACCATCGACCTCGACCGGAACATGGCCGAGTGCATCGAGGTCGCCAACGCCGCCATGCTCGCAGCCGCGAGCCGCTGAGAGGAGCGAAGCGGCTCAGTTGGAGGGAACGAGCGAGACGGGGACGGGCATGATGTTCCAGGTGAAGATCGACCGGTCGTCGGGGCGGCGGTAGATCACCTCGCGCGCCATGCGCACCCCGTCCCACACGTAGCGACGCACCTGCTTGTGCTTGTCGCTGGCGACGTACAGCTCGTCCTTCCCGTCCCCATCCAGGTCCGCCAGGATCGAGGCGTGCTCGAAGCCGCCGGAGTCGCGGTCGATGGACTCGACCCGCCAGGGCGCCGCCGGGTCCGAGCCCGGGCGCAGCAGCCACAGGCCCTGGCTGAAGGTGGCCAGCACCAGCTCCGACTTCCCGTCGCCGTCGACGTCGCCCATGGTCAGGAAGCGCGCCAGGCGATCGCTCACTTCGGCGATCACCGTGCCCTCGCGCGGATCGGTGTCCGCCTCGTAGCGGCGCACTTCCACCCCGTGGACGAGGGATCCGCCCTCGGCGTGGCCCTCGACCACGACGTACAGCTCGTCGGTCCCGTTGCCGTCGACGTCGCCGACGAAGATCTCCTTGGCGTGGCGGTCCTGCAGGTCCGCGACGACCGTGCGGTTGCCGCCGGGGGCTGTGGCGGGCACGTAGCGCACGACCTCCCCGGTCTGCACGGTGCCGTCGAGCCGGTTGGGCTCGCTCGGGGTGGCGTAGACCTCGAGGACGCCGTCCCCGTCGAGGTCGCCGATCTCGATCTCGTGGACGAAGGTGTCGGGCTTGTGGTCGAGTCGCTCCACGGCAAAGCCGCCCTGCCCGTCCGGGCGCAGGATGGCCACGACGCCCTGATCATGGGTCGCGACGGCCATGCTCGCGCTTCCGTCGCCGTAGAGATCGGCCACCTCGACGTCGCGCATCCGGCTCCACTTGCCCCCGAAGTCCTCGCTCCACAGGGTCTCGGCCTCGAGTCCGCCGTCTGCCGCGGTCCACAGCTTGATCGCCGCGGCGGTGCCCCCGGCGGTCAGCAGGCGGTCGCCTCCTTCCCCGCGGTAGACCATGGCCTTGTGGAACACGTTGCTCTCGGTGTCCTCCAGGGCGCGCACGGTCCACGCCCCCCCTTCGCGCACCAGGAACTCGAGTCGGGCCGCGCCCGGACGCGGGACCATCCGGCCCTGCTCGTTCTCGACCTGTTCGAACTGGGCGAGTCCCAGCACCAGGGCCGTCGGGAGCGAGTCCGCGAGCAGGTCGGACTTCTGCGCCCCGGGCGCGGACGGCTGGCCCTCGTCGGCGCCACAGGCGGCCAGGACGGCGCAGAGGGCGAGCGGAGTGAGTCGACCGAGGCGGCCCATGGCGATCCTCCTTGGAACCGGGTGATGTAGCAGAACGAGGGCGGCCAAGGTCATGCGGCCGTGCTACTGGAAGCGCCGTGAGCGCGCTCTCGGTCAAGCCTCCGCGCGGAACCCGGGACTTCTACCCGGAGGATCTGCGCCTCCGCGACTGGCTCTTCGAGCACTTTCACCACGTGGCCCGCCGCTTCGGCTTCGAGCAGGTAGACGCGCCAGTGGTGGAGCACGCCGAGCTCTTCACCCGCAAGGCCGGCGAGGAGATCGTCGAGCAGCTCTACCACTTCACCATGCACGACCGGCACCTGGCGCTGCGCGGGGAGATCACGCCCTCCATCGCGCGCATGGTGATGGCCCGAGCCGGCGGTCTGCGCATGCCGCTGCGCTGGTACAGCATCCCCCAGTGCTGGCGCTACGAGCGCATGACCCGGGGCCGCCGGCGCGAGCACTACCAGTGGAACATGGACATCTGGGGAGAGCCCGGACCCGACGCCGAGGCCGAGCTGATCGCCGCGGTCTGCATGGCCCTCGAGCGCATGGGGCTGGGGCCCGCCGACGTGCGCATCCGCATCTCGAGCCGGGCGCTGGTGGAGGAGACCCTGCGCCGAGACGTGTTGCGGCGGCGCCCGGAGGTCTTCGAGCCCCTGTGCGTGATGGTCGACAAGATCCCAAAGCTGGGCGCCGACGCGGTGGTGGAGCTGCTCTCGGATGCGGACGGCCCCGTCGCCCTCGAGCCGCCCGCCGCCCGGCAGGTGGTGGAGCTGCTCTCCGCCCAGGACCTGGACGAGATCGCCGGCGCCGCCGCGCCGGACTCCGCGGCGGTGGCGGAGCTCCGCCAGCTCTTCGACCTCCTCGGCGCCTACGGCCTCGCGGACTGGATCCGCTTCGACGCGTCGGTCGTGCGCGGCCTGGCCTATTACACCGGCGTCGTGTTCGAGGCCTTCGACGCGGCAGGCGCCCTGCGCTCGGTGTGCGGTGGCGGTCGCTACGACCGGCTGCTGGAGTCCCTGGGCGGACCCGCCGTGCCCGCCGTGGGCTTCGGTTTCGGCGACGCCGTGATCCTCGAGCTCCTGGCGGAGAAGGGGCTCGTGCCGGATCTGCCCCGGGAGCTCGACGACGTGGTCTACGCCTTCGGCACTGCCGAGCGCCCCGCCGCGGCCCAGCTGGCCATGCGCCTGCGCCGGGACGGCCGTCGCGTGGAGCTGGTCCTGGGACGACCCAAGCTCAAGCGCGCCATGGCCGACGCCGATCGGGCCGGCGCTGCGCGCATCTGGCTGCTGGGGCCCGACGAGCTGGGCCGGGGCGTGGCCAAGGTCCGGGATCTCGCCACCGGGGAGGAGCGGGACGAGAAGCTCGGGGACTGACTCCACTCGGAAGCATTGGGAACCCACGGGAACGCTTGTGGATTCAGAAGGGGATCTCTAAGGTAGCCCCGCTCAGGGGGGACGCGTTGCGCGGCTGGACCATCGACGACAGCCTCAAGCTGTACCAGCTCCCGCAGTGGGGCGCTGGCTTCTTCGCCGTCAACGACCGGGGAAACGTCGCCGTCCACCCGCGGCAGAAGGCCGACCCCAGCATCGACCTGCTCGCCCTGGTGCAGGACCTCGAGCGCCGGGGCATGCGCACACCGCTGCTGGTCCGCTTCTCGGACATCCTCGCCACCCGGCTCGAGGGCCTCGCGAGCTCGTTTCAGGGTGCCATCGAGGAGTACGGCTACAAGGGTCGCTACCGGGGTGTGTACCCCATCAAGGTCAACCAGCAGCGGCACGTGGTCGAGGAGCTGATCGAGATCGGGGCGCCGCTCGGTGTCGGGCTCGAGGCGGGCAGCAAGCCCGAGCTGCTGGTCGCGTTGGCCCTGCTCGACACGCCGGGCGCCCTGATCATCTGCAACGGCTACAAGGACCGCGCCTACATCGAGACGGCGCTCCTGGCCCAGCGGCTCGGCCGCACGCCGATCATCGTGATCGACCGCTACCGCGAGCTCGATCTGCTCATCAAGCTCGCGAGTCAGCTCCAGATCCGGCCCCACATCGGCATACGCGTCCGGCTCACCGCGCGGGGCGCGGGCAAGTGGGTCGAGTCCAGCGGCGACCGCTCCAAGTTCGGGCTGTCTCCGGTGGAGATCATGGGTGCCGTCGAGCGCCTGCGCGCAGAGGACATGCTCGACTGCCTCGAGCTCATGCACTTCCACATCGGCTCCCAGATCAGCGCCATCCACGCCCACAAGGAGGCGCTGCGCGAGGCGTCGCGCATCTACGTGGGACTGCACAAGCTGGGCACCGCCCTCCGCTACATCGACGTCGGCGGGGGCCTCGGCGTCGATTACGACGGCTCCAAGACCAACTTCCACTCCTCCATGAACTACAGCATGCAGGAGTACGCGAACGACGTGGTGTACGCGGTGCAGGAGGCGTGCGACGACGCCGACGTCCCCCACCCGGACATCGTGTCGGAGTCCGGGCGCGCCCTGGTGGCGCACCAGTCGGTGCTGATCTTCGACGTGCTGGGGGTGAACGAGGTCCTGCCCGGAAGCATCCCGGACCCGCCCGCCAAGGGGGACCACAAGGTCCTGTACGACCTCTGGGACGCGTGGTCCGGAGTCACGCGCAAGAACGTGCAGGAGGCCTACCACGATGTGCTCCAGAGCCGAGAGGAGGCGACCAGCCTCTTCTCCCTCGGCTACCTCGACCTCCAGGTGAGGGCCCAGGTGGAGCGGCTCTTCCTGCAGTGCTGCGAGAAGATCCTGCGCATCGTGCGCGATCTCCCCTATGTGCCCGAGGACCTGGCGGATCTGGAGAAGGATCTCGCCGACACCTACTACGGAAACTTCTCGGTCTTCCAGTCGGCGCCCGACCACTGGGCCGTCCGCCAGCTGTTCCCGGTGATGCCCATCCACCGACTCGACGAGAAGCCGACCCGGCGCGGCGTCTTCGCCGACCTGACCTGCGACAGCGACGGCAAGATCGACAAGTTCATCGATCAGCGCGACGTGCGCGACGTGCTCGAGCTCCATCCCTGGCTGGGCAGCCCCTACTACAT
This sequence comes from Pseudomonadota bacterium, assembly GCA_027295775.1. Lineage (GTDB taxonomy): Bacteria > Myxococcota_A > UBA9160 > UBA9160 > UBA4427 > JAPUKG01. Next base: position 9,647 of record JAPUKG010000317.1, on the reverse strand, counting down.
CGGCGTCTTCCTGGTGGGCGCGTACCAGGAGATCCTGGGCGACCTCCACAATCTCTTCGGCGACACGGACGCCGTCCACGTGCGCCTGCAGGACGACGGCACCTACATCGTGGACCACGTGGTCGAGGGAGACGACGTGACGGACGTACTCCGCTATGTGCAGTACGACCGGAGCGCCCTGATCGAGCGCGTGCGCCGGGCCGCCGAAGACGCCGTGCGCCGGGGGCAGATGAGCCTCGACGACTCGGCGCTCCTGCGCCGCCGCTTCAAGCAGGGCCTCGAGGAGTACACCTACCTCTCCCGCGACGACGACTGATCCCGGCACGGCCGTGTCCCCCGCCGCCTCCAGCGAAGCCGCCCGGATCGTCTCGTGGAACGTGAACGGGCTGCGGGCCTGCGCCAGGAAGGGCTTTGGCCGCTGGCTCTCTCGCTGCGGCGCCGAGATCGTGGCGCTCCAGGAGGTGCGCGCCCTGCCCGAAGACCTCCCCTCGGCCCTGCGTGCGCCCCGGCGCTGGACCGTCCACATGAACCCCGCCGAGCGACTGGGCTACAGCGGCGTCGCTCTCTACTCCCGGCGCAAGCCCGACGCCGTCGAGACGTCGCTGGGCGCTGGGAACCGGAAGTACGACGTCGAGGGACGGCTACAGATCGCCCGGTTCGGCCGGCTGGTGGTGATCAACGGGTACTTTCCCAAGGGCAGCGGGAAGGAGCGGGACAACAGCCGCGTGCCCTACAAGCTGGGCTTCTACAGGGCGGTCCGGCAGCGCGCCGAGCGCCTGCGCCGGGGCCGCTACCGCGTGCTCGTGATGGGCGACTTCAACACCGCCCACCGCGAGATCGACCTGGCCCGGCCCAGGGACAACACCAGGAACAGCGGCTTCCTGCCCGAGGAGCGCGCCGAGCTCGACCGCTGGATCGACGCCGGCTGGATCGACACCTTCCGCGTCTTCGAGCCCGGACCCGGCCACTACACCTGGTGGCGCCAGTGGGGCGACGCGAAGCAGAAGAACGTGGGCTGGCGCATCGATTACGTGCTCGCGTCCCCCAACCTGCGGCCGTTCCTCGAGGGCGCCTTCATCCAGCGCCGGGTACAGGGCTCGGACCACGTCCCGGTGGGCGTCGACCTGGACCCGGCGGTGTTCGGCTAGGAGCTCGACCCAGCCCGAAACTCCGCGTAGTCCACCAGCGCCCGCAGCGCGCGCACGGCGCGGTGGGCGCTCGCGTAGCAGACGCGCCCCTCGTCCTTCACGCCCACCGGACCCGCGTTTCCGTACTCGCGATCGCAGTAGGCGAGCTCGGTGGCGGTCAGCACGGGAACGCCGTGGCGCGCCGACGCCTCGGCTGCCGCCGCAGCGTAGCGCCGGTCCTGGCGCTCGTGATACGAGACGATCCGGTCCAGGCCGTGCTCCGGATAGAAGGATCCCGACTTGAAGAGGTTGGCCTGGCCCGACTGGATCCCGATGCCCAGGTGGAGGACCGCGTCGACCTCGGGATGAGCGCAGACCAGGTCGATCACCTCGGGGACCGTGTCGCGGGTCTCGCCGCCGGCCAGATCGATGGGGTTGCTGCGGCTCCAGCGCGCCGGAACCATGGCGTCGATCTTCTCCAGGATGTCGGCGGGGAGCGGCACCAGATCCAGTCCGGCCGCCGCACAGGCGTCGGCTGCCAGCACCCCCCAGCCCCCGGCCGTGGTCAACGCCACGGTCCTCCGTCCGCGGGGAAGGGGTTGGGTGGCCAGGGTGGCGGCCCACTCGAACGCCTCCTCCACCGTGTCGGCGCGCAGCACGCCGTGCTGCCGGCAGACGCCGTCGAAGACCCGGTCGTCGCTCGCCAGTGCACCGGTGTGGCTGGCCGCGGCCCGCTTGCCCTCGGACGCGACCCCGCCCTTCACGAGCACCAACGGCTTCACGGCGGTGAGGCGGCGGACCGCCTGCACGAAGCGCGCGCCGTCACCCACCCCCTCGACGTAGACCAGGGCGACGTCGGTGTCGGGATCGACGGCGAAGTACTCGAGGATGTCCGCCATCCCGGTCTGCGCCGAGTTGCCGAGCGAGACGGCCTTGGACACGCCCACCCCGGTCAGCACCGAGTAGTTCATGAAGGCGGACACCAGGTTCCCACTCTGGCTGGCCACGCCGATGCGTCCCGCCGGCGGGTACGGGGCAACGATCTGGGCGCACATGGACTGGGGCGTCGAGATCACGCCCTGCCCGTTCGGACCGATCAGCAGGATGTCGAGCTCGTCGGCCAGATCGACCAGCGAGCGCTGCCGGGCACGGCCCTCCTCGCCGGCCTCGCCGTACCCCGCGCTGGCGAAGAAGGCCGCACGCACGCCCTTCGCGGCGCTGGCGCGGAGCAGGTCCTCGTTCACCGCCGTGGGGGTGCACACGAAGACCAGCTCCGCCGCGCCGTCCGGGACCTCGTCGATGCTGGACAGGGTCTTGCGACCCAGGATGTCGGCGCCGTCGGGCTTCACGCCGAAGAGCGCGCCCTGGTAGCCGAAGCGCATCAGGTTGTGCATGGCCGCGAAGCCAAACTTGGCGGGGTGGCTCGACACGCCGGCGACGACGATGCCGCGCGGGTGGAAGAGCGGGCGGAAACGCTCGAGGATGGCCTCCTGGGAGCGCGGCGCCGGAGTGGCGACACCGGGCGCGCCACCCCCCGCCCCCGAGAGCTCCACCAGCGCGTCCACGGCCACCGGCTTCCCGTCCGATGCACGCACGATCAGGGGGTTCAGATCCACGCTGGCCACGTCCGGGCGCTCGCTGCCCAGACGTCCCAGCCCGAGCAGGATGTCGGCGAGGGCGTCCAGGTCGGTGGCGGGCTCGCCCCGGAACGGCTCGGTCAACAGGTGACTCGCGCGCAGCCCCGAAGCCATGCGCCGGGCGTCCCCGCGCGTGAGCGGCGCCGCGGCGAACACGGCGTCGCCCAGCGCCTCGGTCAGGATCCCGCCCAGGCCGAGGAGGACGCAGGGACCGAACTGGGGGTCGCGGACCAGGCCCACGATCAGCTCCCGGCGCCCGGCCACCATCTCCGCCACCAGCAGCTCGACCGGGCCGTCCTCGGGCCGCGCCCGGGTGAGCAGGTCGGCGGAAGCGTCCCGCACGTCGGCCTCGCTGGAGACCCCCAGTCGCACCAGGTCCCGCTCGGTCTTGTGGGCGATGCCCTCCCCGCACAGCTTGAGCGCCACCGGGAGGCCCAGCTCCCGCGCGGCGGTCGCGGCGGCGGCCGGATCGGCGGCCCGGATCTCTCGGACCACGGGCACGCCGAAGTCGGCCACCAGCTCCTTCGACGCGGCTTCCGAGAGGGTCCGGGGGGCCTGGCTCATGGGGTCGCGCAGCGTAGCCGCTCGTCCCGGGGGCGCCCACGGCCGCTGCGGGCGATGCATTATGCTTCGAGCCCGATCGGTCGATGTCCCGGTCGATCCCCGAAGAGTGGGCGCCGCCCGTTTCCCCCGCGGTCGACTCCGTCAGCAGGAGGAATGCGGTCGTGGAATCCGGCGGAATCCTCGCGACCCTGGACCAGCTGTTCACCCAGCTCGTGGTGGGCCCGATCGGAGCGGTCCTGTTCTGGGACGTGGTCTTCTGGGACAACGGGACGCCGGGCGAGGTCGAGCTCCCGATCGTGGTGCTGTGGCTGGTGCTGGGCGCGCTCTACTTCACCCTGCGCTTCCGGTTCGTGAGCTTCCGCGGCTTCCGGCACGCCATCGACTGCGTGCGCGGCCTGTACTCGCGGCCCGGCGAGGTCGGCGAGATCACTCACTTCCAGGCGCTCTCGGCCGCGCTCTCAGCCACCGTCGGGCTCGGCAACATCGCCGGCGTGGCGGTGGCGGTGGGCGTCGGTGGACCCGGCGCCGTCTTCTGGATGATCGTGGCCGGTGCGCTCGGCATGAGCTCCAAGTTCGCCGAGTGCACCCTGGGACAGATGTACCGGAAGGTGCGCGAAGACGGCCACGTCCAGGGCGGGCCCATGCTCTACCTGCGCGACGGGCTCGGCCAGCTGGGCTGGCCGCGGACCGGCAAGACGCTGGCGGTGGTGTTCTCGGTGATGTGCATCGGCGGGAGCTTCGGCGGGGGCAACATGTTCCAGTCGAACCAGTCCTACGCCCAGATCGCATCGGTGGTTCCCGCCCTCGACGGGACCCTCGGGGCGGTGGTGTTCGGGCTGGTGCTCGCCTTCCTGGTGGGGCTGGTGATCATCGGCGGCATCAAGCGGATCGGGCACGTGGCCGCGGTGCTGGTGCCGGTGATGTGCACGATCTACGTGCTCTGCGGCCTCCTGATCCTGATCTTCCATGCGGACCAGCTGCTGGGTGCACTGGGCGTGATCGTCTCGAAGGCGTTCTCGTTCGAGGCGGGGCTGGGGGGCTTCGTGGGCGTCCTGGTCCAGGGCTTCCGGCGCGCGGCCTTCAGCAACGAGGCCGGGGTGGGCTCGGCGCCGATCGCGCACTCGGCGGCCACCACCGACGAGCCCGTGCGCGAGGGCATCGTGGCGCTGCTCGAACCCTTCATCGACACGCTCATCGTGTGCACCATGACCGGCCTGGTGATCGTGGTGACCGGCGCCCACGAGAGCCCGGATGCGGGCTCGGGCATCCAGATGACCTCCTGGGCCTTCGCGAGCGTCTTCCCGTGGTTCCCGATCGTGCTCTCGATCTGCGCCGTGCTGTTCGCGTTCAGCACGATGATCTCGTGGAGCTACTACGGGGAGCAGTCGTGGGTGTCGCTCTTCGGGATCCGCTCGATCCTGCTCTACAAGTTCCTGTTCCTCCTCTTCGCCTGGGCGGGCGCCATCTTCCAGGCGCAGGCGGTGCTGGACTTCGGCGACCTGATGATCCTCGGGATGGCGTTCCCGAACATCATCGGTGTGGTGATTCTCTCCGGGAAGGTAAAGGAAGCCCTCGACAGCTACATGACGCGGCTCAAGGCGGGCGAGATGATCCGCAACGACTCGCCAGCGGCGTCCGCCTAGCCCGGGCCGGGGCCGCCTTCGCTCACCGCTCGGCGCGGCTCTTCAGGTAGGCGGCGATCTCGCGGATCTCGTCGTCCTCGAGCCACTGCGCGAAGCCGGGCATGGAGGTGCCGGGCAGCCCCTCGCGCACCACTGCCACGAAACCTGCGCCCATCCGGGACGCGCTCTCGCGCACGTCGGGCAGGACGCCGCCGGGAATCGCGCCCGCACCGTGACACTTGAAGCAGTAGGTGTGGTAGGCGTCGTTGCCCGCCACGGTGGCCGGGTCGCGCGCCGCCATCGCCCCCTCCACGATCTCCGGTGTGATGGAGAACTCCTGTACCGAGTAGGTGATCACCTTCCCGTTCGACTCGACGCCCGCCGCCGCGGCGGCGTCGCCGGCCGAGAGCGCGTAGACCCCGCCCCAGCCCGCCACCACGCTCACGTACTGCACGCCGTCCACCCTGTAGGTGACCGGCGCCGCGATGATGCCCGTGTCCGCGTGGTGGCTCTGCCAGAGCAGCATGCCGTCGTCCGCACGCAGGGCGAGGAAGCGCCCGTCGGCGGTTCCCTGGAAGACCAGGTTGCCGGCGGTGGCGAGGGTGCCGCCGTTCCAGGGCAGACCGTGCGGGTGTCGCCAGACCTCGCGCTGGGCCACGGGATCCCAGGCCAGTAGGTGACCCGAGACCAGCTCGCGGGTGAGGATCGAGTAGTGGCGCAGGTCGTTCCCGGTGTTCCACTCGCCGGGCTTGTAGCGGTACGCGGCATCCATCCGGTAGGCCCCGAAGATCTCCTGGGCCGGGATGTAGACCAGCCCCGTGAGCGGGCTGTACGACATGGAGTGCCAGTTGTGTCCGCCGTAGGCAGTGGGCTTCACGACGGCGATTCCCTCGTCGTACTCCGCGGTTCCCGAGAGCACGGGCCGCCCTGTCTCGAGATCGACGCCCCGGGCCCAGGTCACCTCGACGTATGGCTCGGCCGAGAGCAGCTCGCCCGTCTCCCGGTCGAGGACGTAGAAGAAGCCGTTCTTCGGCGCCTGCATGATCACGCGGCGCAGCTCGCCGCCGATCCGGAGGTCCGCGAGGATCATCTGCTGAGTGGAGGTGAAGTCCCAGCTGTCGCCGGGTGTGGTCTGGTAGTGCCAGCGGAGCTCGCCCGTGTCGGGATCGAGGGCGAGGATCGAGCTCAGGTAGAGGTTGTCGCCGCCGCCGGGACTGCGGATGTATTTGCTCCAGGGCGAGCCATTGCCCGTGCCCACGTAGAGCAGGTCGAGCTCCGGGTCGTAGGACATCGAGTCCCAGACGGTCCCGCCACCACCGACCTTCCACCACTCTTCCCCCGTCCAGGTCGCTGCCGCCACCTCGAGGGCCGGCGACTCGAAGGGCTCCGAGGGATTTCCGGGCACAGTGTAGGTGCGCCAGGCGAGCTCCCCCGTGTCGGCGTCGTAGGCCGAGACGTAGCCGCGCACGCCGAGCTCGGCCCCCCCGTTGCCGATCACGATTCGGCCCTTCACCACCCGGGGCGCGCCGGTGATGGAGTAGGGAAGGCTCTGGTCGACGGTCACGACCTCCCAGTCCAGCTCGCCCGTCGCGGCGTCGAGGGCCGCGAGCCGGCCGTCGAGGACGCCGACGTAGACGCGGCCGCGGTAGAGAGCGACGCCGCGGTTCACCACGTCACAGCAGACCACGCGGCCCACCTCGTGGGAGACCCGCGGGTCCCACTTCCAGAGGAGCTTCCCGGTCGTCGCGTCGAGGGCGAACACGACGCTCCACGAGCCGGTGGTGTACATGACGCCATCCACCACCAGGGACGTGGCCTCGTGGCCACGCTGCAGTCCGGTGGGGAAGCTCCAGGCCAGGCGCAGGTCGGCGACGTTGCCGGCGTTGACCAGATCGAGTGGGCTGTAGCGGTCCTCGGCGTAGGTCCGGCCGTGGGTCAGCCAGTTCGCCGCATCCGACCCCGCGGCGGCAAGCCGTGCGTCATCGACGCCGAGAGTCGACGCGCGTATGCGCTCCTGGGGAGAGACGGCCTCGGGCGCGAGGGCGCCGCCGGCGACGGCCTCGCCCTCCTCGGATCCGCAGCCCGCGGCGATTGCGAGACAGAGCCCGAGACAGGCTCCGAGACGGGGGGACATCGTCGCCCTCCTTACTTGACTGTGATCACGAACTCCTCGGTGAACTTGACCCGTCCCGACGCGCTGCTGCCGCCGCCGCGCACCTGCTTCTGGCCCAGGGGACTCGTGGTGTAGCCGAGCGGGCTCGCCTTCTCGGTGCCGTAGAAGTAGACGCCAACCAGCGGATAGTCGCCGGGCTTGTCCGGCGCCTTCAAGGTGTAGATGATCTTGGCCTTGGCCCAGCTCCCGGCCGCGGCGTCGGACTCGATCCCGGTGACGTTGACGAACGTGATGTTGCGTCCCACCGCCTCGGGCCGCTTCGAGATCCATGCGCTCTGAGGCTGCCCGTCGCTACCGATCACCGTGGGCGCGCCGCCCATGATCCAGCCCGCCGACGACGCGGGACGCGCGTACCAGCGGTGGGCGCGATCGACCAGGCCGACTCCCACCACGGGCCCGGCGCCGCCGGTCACGTTCACCTTTACCTGGAAGGTCTCACCGGGCGCAACCTGGGGCGGGAACTCCATCTCGATCTTGGAGTTCGCATCGATGGCCCGGATGTGCTCCACGAGCGTGGCGCGATCTGCCTCGCTGAGCTCGCCGTAGCCGCGCAACCCGGCGAGGATCGTCGCCAGGTGCTTCTTCTCCACTACCTCCTTGGCGGCGCGCTCTCTGGCGCCCGCCAGGGCCGCCTCATCGACGGACGAGTGACACGCGGCGCAGAACGGCGCCACGTCGGTCTGGTAGCTGGGCGTTCCGCCCGGGTACGCCTGGGCGGCAGACGCCGCCGTGATCCAGAGCAGGCCGCTGCCGAGCAGCGCGAGTTCTCGACTCTTCATTCCGCTCCCTCCTCGAATTCCGGATGACAACGTGCGCATTGCCGCCGCACGGCGGCGGCAAGCAGAAAATACGCGGCGGGGTTGCCGCCCTCGATGTGGCTGGTGTGACACTCGACGCAGTCGACGCCGAGCTCCACGTTGTGCACGGCCAGGTCGTGGAACGCGGGCTCTTCGTACTCGTCGGCCTTGACCTGGAAGCCGGGATGGCACTGCGAGCAATCCTCGTCCCAGAGCGGCCAGGCCATGTGGGTGGGCTCTTCGAAACGACCGATCGCCCAGAAGAACGCGTCCTTCGCCGCCAACGCCTTGACGCGCACCTTGCCTGGAAGGGTCGCGCCGCCGTGACAGTCGATGCAGCGGAAGACCGGGTCCTCGGGCCGAGAGTCGAGCAGGGCATCGGCGTGGAGCGCCGCCAGCGCCGCGGGCGGGCGCTCATCATAGTCACGGCGGATGTCGGTGTGCAGCGGAACTCCGTCACTCCGATGACAGGCGTTGCAGAAGTCATCGTCCTGTTCGAGCACGTCTGTCGCGAACCAGCCCGCGGGAGCGGCAACCAGCGCGGCGATCCCCCCGATTGCAAGCCAGCGCCACGCTGCTTCCCGTCGAGATCGCACCCTGGGAGCGGAGTTTCGCATACCCATTCGGCGGGCGCCCGCGTGGTAGTCTCGACATTCCGACGCAAGGAGGGACGGATGGCGGGCGAACGGAGCTTCTGGGGCTGGGGACGCACGGGCGAAGGGCCGAGCGCCGAGCAGCAGGAGGGGATGCGCAAGACCATGGCCGCGCGCTTTGGCGTCGACCTCCCCCTCGCCCCGGAGCCGCGCATCGAAGACGTCTCGCTGCCCCGCCCGCGGCTGGAGCCGCCGGCGGGGCTCGCGGAGATCTGCTCCTCCAGCATCGCCGATCGGGCGAGCCACACCTACGGCAAGAGCTACCGGGACATCGTGCGCGGGGCGCGGGGCACCTTCGAGCATCCCCCGGACCAGGTCGCGTTTCCCCGGAACGAGGACGATGTGGTGGCGATCCTCGACTGGTGCGCCGACGCCGGCGCCGCCGCCCTGCCGTACGGGGGCGGGTCGAGCGTGGTGGGTGGCGTCGAAGCCAGCGTCGGTGACGGCTACCGCGGCGCGGTCAGCATCGACCTGGGGCGACTCGACCGCCTGCTCGAGATCGATCGCACCTCCCGTGCCGCGAGGTTCCAGGCGGGGGTCCTCGGCCCCGCCCTCGAGAACTACCTCCGGCCCGAGGGTCTCACCCTGCGGCACTTCCCCCAGTCCTTCGAGTACTCGACGCTCGGCGGCTGGATCGCCACGCGCTCGGGCGGGCACTACGCGAGCCTCTACACCCACCTCGACGACCTCGTCGAGAGCCTGCGCGTGGTGACGCCATCCGGTGTGAGCGAGAGCCGCCGGCTGCCGGGCTCGGGCGCGGGGCCGAGCCCCGACCGTCTCTTCATCGGCTCCGAGGGCACGCTCGGCATCATCACCGAGGCCTGGATGCGCCTCCAGGACCGGCCGACCTTCCGGACCTCGGCCAGCGTGCGCTTCCCCGGAGACGACGGCTTCGCCCGCGGCGCGGGCGCCGTGCGCGTGCTCTCCCAGAGCGGCCTGCACCCGTCCAACTGCCGCCTCCTCGACGCCGCCGAGGCCGCCAACTCCGGCGCCGGCTCCGGCGAGGAGGCGGTGCTGCTCCTCGGCTTCGAGTCCGCGGACCACGCCCTCGACGCCTGGATGGCGCGGGCGCTC
>JAPUKG010000316.1 GCA_027295775.1 Pseudomonadota bacterium | reverse complement strand
CGAGGTCGAGGAAATCGGTGGGCGAGGGGCTCCAGAGCTCGCGCTCGAGTGCCGCCGGCTGCTGGCAGTGAGGGGTCAGGCAGCGCCCGCTGCGGAACCCCTTCCAGCAGTTCTTGCAGGCGCGGGCGCCGCAGCGGGGACACGCGCGCTGATGGGAAGCCGAGCCCGCGGGCTCGGTCCGGTCGCACACGGGGCAGCTGGCGCCGCGGGAAAGATCGGCGGGATCGACGCGGATGGGAAGCGCATCGTAGCTCAGCAGGTACTCCCGATCGGCTACGAAGAGGCGCTCCCGGTCCGCGAGCTCGACGACCCCAGACTCGCGCCACGCTCCGAGCGCCACCGAGGCACGCGGACCGGCCACGAGCGCAAAGCGCACGGGCGTCACCGAGAAGGGCACGATCGACGCGTCGAAGAGCGCGGACGAGGTCGGGAGGATGGCGCCGCTCGCGTCGAAGCGCGTCGGCCGATCCGACGGCAGTTCGTGACACTCGATTACGTCGGCGTGCAGGAAGTAGAGGCTCGCCATGAACCCACTCACCTCGATGCCCGACGAGTCACGCTCGGGCAGCTCGGGGTGGGTACTAGCGCGGCATCTTCATCCGTCGATGCCCCGTCGGAGGTCGCCGGGCGACCCGCGCGACATCAAGCCCGGTGCGCGAAGTCTTTCCCCCCATCTTGCTGTCGGATCGACTCCGAAGAGACCCAGGGTGCAGACTCCGTTGGACACGGTCCCAAATTTCTCGCGTCGAGAGAAAGATTTCTTCGAGATCTCGTCGTTCGCCGGCGCAAGCACGCTGCCCCGATGCCGGCAATGAGTACGGCCAACGCGCCCCGGCCGCCCTGCGAGAGCGAGGGAACCGGCGGAGTCGACACGCGAACCTCGAGGTAGTCGATCGCGTACCGATGGATCTCGTTCTGCCCGGGCGTGTTCACCGGCTGCAGGCCCGCGTCGTGGGCCTCTGCCCAGTTCGACAATGGGGCCCAGAAGTTGAAGTACACGGCCATCGGCTCGTCGGGGATGAAGAACGCGTTCGATTCCGAGCGCAGCAGAATCTCGGCTCCCAGCGGATCGACCCAGTACCAGTCGACACGGTGATCGCCCGGGTACCAGTAGATCCGGAACGTGTTCCACTGACTCAGGTCGACCAAACCCAGGGGCGGAGCGTAGAGCGGGAGCTGAAAGGATTCGTTCCAGGTGTTCGTGAGCACCGGATCACCGCTCGGGTAGCCAGCGTCGTCGTTGGTCTTGTTGGAGACGAACTCGAAGTCGATCTCGTCGCTCTTGGCGCCGTCCCAGCCGAACAGGAAGAACGAGGTGACCAGACCGTTCGGGTTCGCATCCGTGCGGACCCTGGCCTCGAAGCGGTAGGCCCTGTCCGGGGTGAACTCGCGAACGGTGCGGATCTCTCCCCCGAGGAACACGATGTTGGGATCCGCGCCGTCCCACGGGTTGAAGAGGTGGTGCTCGATCACGCAGGCCCCGGCCTCGACACGCGGGGAAGGCGGAGGCGTCGTCGGCTCCGGAAAATGCGTCCGGCCCTGGATCCACCACCACTGGCCCGGGTGATTGATGGTCCAGACGCTCGGATCCAGTGAGTCGCAGTCGTCGCGGAAGATGACCCGATTCCAGTTGTCCGCGAAGGCCTCGCTCGGGTGGAGAGCGTGCACCGAAAGACATGCGAGCAGAGTCACCAGTGTCGCCTCACGCCTCATTGCGCCCCTCCGTCCGCCAGCAGTAGCGCGCGTCGACCTCAAGCCTCCGCGACGATCCTCACTTCTTCCAGCGTGCTGACATCGTGCGTGGTCGGGTTCGTCGACGGCTGCGGCCGGAAGTACTTCACCTGGACCACGAACATGCGGGGCTGCTTCGCGGTCTTGGGATAGAGCTGCTCCTCGTACGCGGGGTCGACCAGCAGCTTGGCGCAGCCGAGCGTCCCCACGCGTCCGTGGCCCGCGACTACGACCACGCACCGCTCCTTGCGGATGCCGTACATCTTCTCGTCCGCCGGGGACTCGACGCGGTAGACGGCGATCAGCCCGCAGTCTTCGCCAAGGCCACCCCTTGGGTGGGTATGCTTCGCCACCAACTTCTTTTCGCGGGTCGAGTAGATGCCCTCTTCCAGGTCCCGCGACCTGCTGTCGAAGCCGAACGAGCTCTGGACGTTGATCCCGTCGCCCCAAGAGAAGTTGAACGGAAAGCGGTCGAGAGCGCTGCCGTCGAAGGCGTGCGCGGCGTACATCTGTGCGACCGCGTACTCCGAGAGCTGACCCGTCCGGTTCGATCCGATGACGATGTGAGTCCCGATCTCGACGAGGTGCTGATACCGCATGCGATCCAGCGAGTCTCGCCCGTGCAGCCCAAGCTCGACGTGGATTCCGAGATGGGACGCGTGATCGTGGATCAGCTTGTAGGCCTCGACGTCTCGATCGTTGAACTCGAGCGGGTCGCCGGACGGATCACGCCCGTGCGCTCGCCCGTTGCCCGTGGACCTCGCGCTGAGGTGGACCGTGAGCGGGCCCTCCCAGCGGGATCCGAAGAAGATGCTCGGCGTGTAGGCCTTGAAGAGATCGGCCGGGGTCGCGTCCAGGGCCGGGAGCAGCACGCCGATCTCGGCACGCTTGAGCTGGTTCCAGAGGTTCCGAACGAGCTTCGAGAGGCGCTCCTCGGACAGACCGGTCAGCCTCCCGAGGTCGGCCTGGGTCATTCCCTTCTCCTTGAGCATTTCTGCCAGGCGAAGGCGCACGAACATGGGCATCTTCGGCTCCCGCTGGGCCGAGACAGGCCCAGCCCTGCGTCGATTGGCACATCGAATCGGATCAGCCCCCGTGTAACCCACTAAGGCCCCCCTTGCAACAATGGGGTCCCGGGGCCGATTCCCTGGCAGAAGACGCGGAACGGTTCCGGGATCATCGTGGGGAATTCGATGTATGCCCCCCGGCTCAGATGGGCCGACTGAGACGTCTGGCTCCGGGGACGCCATGGACCGCCCTGCGGCTGCGCGCAGGCCCACGATCATCCCGCTGATAGAGTGGGCCCGTGAACTGCTCCGCCTGCGGCCACGAGAACCGGGATTCGGCCAAGTTCTGCGAGGCGTGTGCGGCACCGCTGGCCCGGAGCTGCGCGAGCTGCGGGACCGCGCTCCGCCCGGGCGCCAAGTTCTGCGACGAGTGTGCTCATCCAGTGAGCTCGCCTGTCGCGCAGCCAGCTGCGGAAGCTTCGAGCCGAAACCCTCGCGACTACACGCCCAAGCACCTGGCCGACAAGATCCTGCAGAGCAAGTCCGCACTCGAGGGCGAACGCAAGCAGGTGACCGTGCTCTTCGCCGACGTGAAGGGCTCCATGGAGCTGGCGGAGCAGGTCGATCCGGAGGAGTGGCACCGTATTCTGGACGGCTTCTTCGGGATCCTGGCCGACGGTGTGCATCGCTTCGAGGGCACGATCAACCAGTACACCGGCGACG
>JAPUKG010000315.1 GCA_027295775.1 Pseudomonadota bacterium | reverse complement strand
GAGGTCATGGTGGAGGGCGAGCGCATCTACGGCGACGGCGTCAACGTGGCCGCGCGCCTGGAGGCCGAGGCGGATGCCGGCGGCGTCTGCCTGTCCGCGAAGGTGGTCGAGGAGGTGCGCGGCAAGATCGACCTCCGCTTCGCCTACGTCGGCGAGCGACGCCTGAAGAACCTGCCGACTCCCGTGCGGATCTTCCGGATCGGGGAAGCGGGCGCTGCGCCGGAGCGCGCACCGGGGCGGCGCTGGATGGGGTGGACGGCCGCGGTCGCCGCCGGGATCGCTGCGCTGGGGCTCCTCTGGGCCCTGAGTCCGGATGGCCCGCCTGGCTCGTACGGACAGAGGGCGACGGAGACCCCGGCTCCACCCGCCGTCCGTTCCTTGGCCGTCCTCCCCCTCGCCAACCTGTCCGGCGACCCGTCGCAGGACTACTTCGCGGCCGGCATGACCGAAGCGCTGATCGGCGACCTGGCCAGGAGCGCGGCGCTGAGTGTGGTGTCTCGCACCAGCGTCATGCAGTACCACGGCGCCGAGCGGCCGCTCCCGGAGATCGCCGCCGAGCTCGGCGTGGACACCGTGCTCGAGGGCACGGTGCTGCGGGTCGGTGATTCCGTGCGAATTACCGCCCAGCTCCTCGATGCCCGCACCGATCGCCACCTCTGGTCCGGGAGCTACGAGCGCGACCTGCGCGATGTCCTCGCCCTGCAGCGAGACGTCGCCCGGGCCATCGCCAGCGAGATCCAGCTCGAGCTGGCGCCCGCCGCCGAGACGCGCCCCGTGAATCCCGCCGCCTACGAGGCGTACCTCCAGGGCCGCCACCTCGTCCACCTCCAGGGCGCCATCAACCACGTCAAGGGAATCTCGCTCCTCGAGCGCGCCGTCGAGCTCGACCCCGACTACGCACCCGCCTGGGCGCAGCTGTCCGTCGGCTACACCTGACACTGCCAGTACGCCCTTCCGGAGGAGGGGATCGCCAAGGCGCGCGCCGCTGCGGAGCGGGCGCTGACCCTGGATCCGAACCTGCCCATGGCGCACGGGGCGATGGCGCTCATCGCGTGGGCGCTCGAGTGGGAGTGGAAGATCTCCGAGATCGCGTTCCGCCGTGGCCTCGAGCTGGATCCCGGCAGCGTCCACTTGATGCAGAACCTCGCGCAGCTCCTGAACACCATCGGACGGATCGACGAGGCGATCGCGCTGCTGGAGCGCGCGCGCAAGCTCGATCCCACGTCCGTTCCCGACGGGAGCGTCGATCTCGGTCGTCTCTACGAGCTGCAGGGACGACTGGACCTCGCCGTCGCCGCGTGGACGGGGGCCCTCGCGTTCGACCCCGTGCACTTCCACAGCCTCCGGCACCTGGGCGTCCATTTGTGCTCGACGGGCGAAGACGCCCGCGGCTTCAAGCTCTTGCGCCGGGCGCGCGAGATCTACCCCGAGACGCCCGCGATCGTCGGTGACCTGGCGCTCTGCCATGCCGCCACGGGCGACACGGCTGCGGCGCGCGCCGCGCTGGCCGAGCTCGAGGCCTGGAACGAGCGCGAGTATGTCGATCCGGTGATCCTGGCCCGCGTGCACACCGGTCTGGGCGAGACGGAGCAGGCCTTCGACTGGCTCGAGCGGGCCGTTGCCGTTCGGGCCTTCGGGCTGCTGGATCTCCGAGACCTGCGCTTCGACCCGATCCGCTCCGACCCGCGCTTCCAGGACCTGCTGCGCCGGATGCGGCTTCCCGATTCGGTCTAGGCGCCGAGCTGCCCCGCCTGCACCGGGTCGGAGAAGTCGAGCCCGCGCTCCCGGTACTGTTCACGCACTGCTTTCGTTTCGGGGTGGAAGGTGTGGATATCCGTCACCTTCTGCTCGTCCAGATCCAGCTTGAAGCCCTGGGCCAGGTAGCCGGGGACGTGGCGCTCGGGCAAGAGCCCCACGCGCATCAGGTTCGGCAGCACGGTCTGGGCCATCGGGTCGTTCAGGCCCTCCAGGTCCAGCTTGCGGCCGTCCGAGGTCTCCCGGATGAGCTTGGGAAGGAACGCCTCGAGATCGACCTTGGAGGTGGCCAGGGCCTGGAACTGCGACGCGAACGACGGCTTGCCCGCCCGGCCGGCGATGCGCGTCACGGTGTCGTAGGTCCAGTTCTCGAGACGCTCGCGAGACTCCGGCGCGAGCTCCGGGATGCGCGCCTCGAGCGCCAGCACCCCGTACGCCACGTGTCGCGACTCGTCCTCGTGGACGCGCGGGATGAACTCCTTGAACACGGGCTCGACGGCCATGTCCTCGCCCATCCGGAAGAAGGACAGCGCCACGCTCTCGAGGATCACCTGCATGCCGACGCACTTGGCCTCCCAGTCGTGCTCGGCCAGGAGCTGCTCGACGATCCGCTTGAGGTCGGGGTCGATGGGAAAGCGCACGCCGTGGCACTCGAGGTAGCGCGCGAAGACCTCCACATGGCGCGCCTCGTCCATCACCTGCACCGCCGCGGCGAACTTGCCGTCCATGTCCGGGACCGCATTCACGAGCTGCCCGCACACCATCAGCGCAGCCTGCTCGCCGTGCAGGATCTGGGAGACGGTGAAGAGCGAGGCGGTCTTGAACAGCGACGTCTGCTGGTCCTCGGGCAGCTCCTGCACGCACTCGAGCCGGGACAGGAAGTCCTGCTTGCGGTCGAGCACGTCGACGTCGGGCTCGAAGCGCTTCCAGTCCACGTCGAGCTCGGCGTTCCACTGGTGGCGTTTGGATTTGCTGTAGAGCGTCTCGAGCTTCTCGGCCTCGAGCTCGTAGCCGTCCTTGAACACGCTCTGGAGCAGGGCGTCGGTCTGGAAGCGTTCGATATTCATGGGGTTTCCAATGTCTTGGGGGGCACGTCAAGTCTTCCCGAACAACTTACCAAGCGTTCAGGAAGCCCGTCAATGCCGTCATTCGACTGCATCGGGGATGCCGTTCCCGTCCTCGTCGGTGGCGGGGGCCGAGTTCACCGCCGACACCGCGTCCAGATCGAAGCCCGCGTTGTTGGGCCCGGTCACCCCCGTGTTGAAGTCGGCGGACTGGATGCGCACGAAGCGGGCCCAGGCCAGGCCCACGTCCGCCAGGTCGAAGGAGTCGCCTCCCGACCCCTCCGGCATGGGGAAGGCGAAGAAGTCCTGGTCCACCAGCTCCTCGATCGGGGTCGAGGTGGGGATCGAGGCGTGCGGTGTGGCGGGATCGTTTGCGTCGCTGATCGACGGAAAGACGCCGGCGCAGCCCGGGAAGTAGGGGCCCTGGCCCGGATCGAGCGGGCACGGGAACGCGAACCAGGTGACGCCGTCCTGGCTGACACTGACCTCGCCGGGCTCGGAGAACGGCGGGTCGGTGAAGAGATCGATGCCGATCTCGAGAAACGGGTTCTCGAAGACGGTGAAGTCGGGCCCCGCGCCGTCGACGATGACGTTGTCCATGAACTCGACCTCGATGGTGCCGTCGAGACCCAGGGACAGCACGTCGAGCGACCCCTGGAAGACCCCGGTGTCGACGGGCGGTCCGAGCACCCAGCTCTGTTCGCCGTAGCCCGCGCTCGACCCTGCGGAGAACGACAGGACCGAGTCGGCGTAGGCATCCCCGTCGGTCTCGAACGTCCGCTCGCGAGTCACGACCTTCCCGCCCGTGGTGACGCGCGCCACGATCTGGTTGCTGCCGGGCAGGACCATGCCCTCCCAGAGCGCG
>JAPUKG010000314.1 GCA_027295775.1 Pseudomonadota bacterium | reverse complement strand
GATAGGAACGCGGTGTGAAGGTCTCGATCTACTACCTGCCTTCCGTGGGATCTCGCGCAGAGATCGAGAAGGTCATGTCGGGCCTGCGCGGCGATCTCTACACTAAAATGCTCGTGGAGCTGGGCGAGCAGGCGCGCCTCGCCGACGAGCTGGGCTACGACTCGATCAGCTTCACCGAGCACCACTTCCACATCGAGGGCTTCGAGCTCTCGAACAACCCGGTGCTCCTCGATCTCTTCGTGGGCATGCAGACGAAGCGGATCCGGGTGGGGCAGCTCGGCATCGTGCTCCCCGCCCAGAACCCGATCCGGGTGGCCGAGGACATCGCCATGCTCGACCACATGACCGGGGGCCGCGCCAACGCCGGCTTCGCGCGCGGCTACCAGCGGCGCTGGGTGGATGTCATGGCCCAGCAGACCCACGGGATCCACGGCGCCCTGCCCCACCAGCACGACGCCGTCGACGAGGCGAACCGCGCCGCCTTCGAGGAGTGCTACCGGATCATCAAACGGGCCTGGACCGAGGATCTCCTCGAGGTGGATGGGCGCTACTGGCGCGTGCCCGCCGGCGAGACGCCCTGGACCCTGGAGGCCACCCAGCGCTACGGCGCCGGCGTCGAGAACGGCGTGGTCCGGCAGGTGGGCGTGGTCCCGAAGCCCGTGCAGAAGCCCCACCCGCCGATCTTCCAGCCCTTCGCGTCGTCGGAGCGGAGCATCCGCTGGTGTGCCGAGGAGGGGGTGACGGCGATCCTGCCGCCGCTCCACCCCAAGCTCGAGCGCGCGCTGTTCGCGCTCTACGCCGAGGTGTCGGGCCGCCCGCAGGGCGACGGCATCGGCGTCCTGCGCGATGTCATCATCGCCGACAGCGACGAGCAGGCCCAGCGGCTCTGGGCCGACAGCGGCGCCTTCTGCGGCGCGGCCTGGTTCGAGCCCTTCGGCTTCGCGAAGGGGCTCGCCGATCCAGACGGCGGCGACGCGCCCGATCTCTTCGAGTCCGGTCTGGCCCTGGTGGGCTCCCCCGACACCGTGACCCGTCAGCTCGAACACCTGCTCGCGCGGCTGCCCGCCCAGTGGCTGTTCGCCTGGACGTACAACGCGCTCATCCCCCACGCCGCCCTGATGAAGTCCATCGAGTTCTTCCAGACCGTGGTGATTCCGCGGGTGTCTTGAATCGCGCCCTCGCCACCGGCTACCAGGGAGAGATGCCGCTCGCCTCGAGCTGGCGCTGGTCGTGGGACACGAGCAACCGGGCTCCCTTCGACTCGAGGCCCGCGAGGAAGGCGCGGAGCTCCGCCAGTCGCGCGGGCGATTCCGGCACCACGAGCAGGCTGTACAGGCGCGGCTTGGGCAGGTCGCGTCGAACGCCTTCGATGTGGTTCACGATGTCGCCGGTGAAGACCCAGGTGACGACGCCCTCTTCTCCGCGAAGCTGGGCGACGAAGATCTGGCTGCCCGGCGTGTGCCCGGCGGCCTCGATCACAGAGAGGCCCGGGAACCCGGGCACGGCCTGGAGGGTTCCCGGGTCCAGCAGCCGGGGTGCGACGCACGGCGCCGCTCCGAGCTGATCGCGACCGGGACGGGTGGTGAAGTTGGTCTCCGCGGCCTGGAGGCGGGTCTGCATCCAGGGCAGGGGTGCGGCGAGCGCGCGGCAGAGCGCGTCGATGCCGTTGGTGTGGTCCGTGTGCAGGTGCGTGAAGCCGACGCCTGCGACCCGCCGGGTGGCGGCGCCGAGCTGCTCGGCGACCGAGCCCAGCGGCTCGATGGGCGCGCCGCCCATCACCCACTCGAGGGGCCGGCCGAAGGCCGTCGCCGCCTCGCGGTCCATGCCCAGGTCGATCAGGAAGAGGCGCCCGTCGGCCCACTCGAGGACGAACGAGGCGTGGCTCATGACGTAGGGCGCGTCCGGATGGGGATCGACTTCGGGCTCGAGGACGCCTGCGCGCGGCATCGGCTGGCTGGCGGTATTGATCCAGGACAGGCCCACGGGCAGGTCGCCCGCCTCGGCACGGAGGACGTCGGTGCTCTGGGGCAGGTCCGGCGCGAGCGCCCGGATGGCGGTGTGCACCGAGACGAGCGCGGCGGTTGCGGCCGCCAGGAGCACCGCGACTCCGAGGCCGAGCCCGATCGCCAGGCGACGCATGCCCGAATGCTACGCCATAATCGAGCCTCCGAGGGACGGGAGGCCGGATGCCGAGGGTTCATCTGTTCGAGCTCGAGGACCAGAGCTGGTTCCCCGCCATCGTGCGCGACGCCGCCACCGCGTATCTCCGCTTCGGCATGGCCGTGAGTGGTCACGCGCGCGGGATCGCACCGGCACTCGCCCAGGCGATCGGCCGAACCGGAGCGAAGCGGATCGTCGACCTCTGCTCGGGCGGGGCCGGTCCCATCCCGTCGGTGGTCGAGGCCCTCGACGAGGCGGGACTCCCGGCCCGCGTCCTGTTGACGGATCGCTATCCCAATCTGGACGCCTTCCGCTGGGTCGCCGCGCAGTCGCAGGGCCGGATCGAGTTCATGGAGGAGCCGGTCGACGCGACGGCGGTGCCGCCCGCGCTGGACGGCTTCCGCACCTTCTTCAACGCCTTCCACCACTTCCGTCCCGAGGTGGCCCGACGCATCCTGCAGAGCGCCGCCGACGACCGACAACCCATCGGCGTGTTCGAGTTCGTGGGGCGCGCGCCCATGCAGCTCCTGGGTGTGCTGATCAGCCCGCTGCTGCTGCTGCTCGCCGTCCCGTTCCTGCGGCCGTTTCGCTGGAGCTGGATCCCGTTGACCTACCTGGTGCCGGTGATCCCCCTGATGACGCTCTGGGACGGCGTGGTCTCGTGTCTGCGCGTGTACTCGATCCCGGAGCTGCAGGAGATGGTCGCGGGCATCTCGACCGACGGTTACGGCTACCGCTACGACTGGGAGATCGGACGCATCCGGCTGGGCCCCGGGGTTCACTGCATCTACCTGCTCGGGATTCCGTCCGCCGTCGAACCAGGAGGAGAGTCATGAGTAAGTCCTTCTTCGAGGACATCGAGCCCGTCCACTACGAGGGGACCGACTCGACGAACCCGCTGGCGTTTCGTCACTACGATCCGGACCGCATCGTGCTCGGCGTGCGCATGGAGGATCACCTGCGCCCCGCCGTCTGCTACTGGCATACCTTCTGCTGGCCCGGGAGCGATGTCTTCGGCGAGGGCACCTTCGCGCGGCCCTGGTTCGGTGCGGGCGACGCGATGAAGCTGGCGGAGACGAAGCTCGACGCCGCGTTCGAGTTCTTCGAGAAGCTGGGCCTTCCCTTCTTTTGCTTTCACGACCTGGATCTCGCGCCCGCGGGCGCGACCCTCGCCGAGAGCAATGCCAATCTGGACCGGCTGCTCGAGCGCGCCGAGACGGCGATGGCGCGCACGGGTGTGAAGCTCCTGTGGGGCACGGCCAACCTGTTCGGGCACCCCCGCTACGCCGCGGGGGCGGCGACCCATCCCGATCCCGAGGTCTTCGCCTACGCGGCCGCGCAGGTGAAGCACGTGCTCGAGGCCACCCACCGCCTGGGCGGCGCCAACTACGTGCTGTGGGGCGGGCGCGAGGGCTACGAGACCCTCCTCAACACGAATCTGCGTCGAGAGGCGGAGCAGCTCGGTCGCTTCATGAAGCTGGTGGTCGAGCACAAGCACCGGATCGGCTTCGCAGGGACCCTCCTGATCGAGCCCAAGCCCCACGAGCCCACCAAGCACCAGTACGACCACGACGTGACCGCGGTCCATGCCTTCCTGCAGAAGTTCGGCCTGGAGGGCGAGATCCGGGTCAACATCGAGGTGAACCACGCCACCTTGGCCGGCCACAGCTTCCAGCACGAGATCGCCTACGCGCTCGCCAACGGGATCCTGGGCAGCGTCGACGCGAACCGCGGCGACCCACAGAACGGCTGGGACACCGATCAGTTCCCCAACAGCGTCGAGGAGACGGCGCTGGCGCTGTACGAGATCCTGCGCGGCGGCGGCCTCGGCAGCGGCGGCTTCAACTTCGACGCGCGCCTGCGGCGGCAGAGCGTCGATCCCGCGGACCTCTTCCACGCCCACATCGGCGGCATGGACACGCTGGCTCGGGGCCTCTGCGCGGCGGCGCGCATGATCGAAGACGGCCGGCTCGCCGCCTTCGTCGACCAGCGCTACGCCGGCTGGGACGCGCCGCTCGGCCGCGAGATCCTGGACGGAAAGCGCAGTCTCGCCGATCTCTCGGAGCACGTTCTCGCCGGGGGACGGGAGCCCACGCCACGATCGGGGCACCAGGAGATGCTCGAGAACTGGGTGAACGCCTGCCTATGAGCGATCTCGACACCGCACCCTACAAGGACCCGTCCCTCTCGATCGACAAGCGGGCCGCCGACCTGCTGGCGCGCATGAGCCTGGCCGAGAAGGTCGCCCAGCTCGGCTCGGTCTGGCTCACCCTCGATCCCGAGAGCGGAGACTTCGCTCCCTACCAGGGAAACTTCGCGGGCGCCGACGTTCCCCAGGTGGATCTCTCTCACGGCATCGGCCAGATCACGCGGCCCTTCGGGAGTCGGCCGGTCGATCCCGCCGCCGGCGCCCGAGCGCTCAACGCGTTCCAGCGGCGGATGGTCGAGGGGACGCGGCTGGGGATTCCCGCCATCGCCCACGAGGAGTCGCTGACCGGCTTCATGGCCCAGGGCGCCACCCAGTTCCCGTCGCCCCTCAACTTCGGCTCGACCTGGGATCCGGAGCTGGTGGAGCGCGTGGGCGCGGTAATCCGGCGCCAGATGCGCGCCGTCGGCACCCACCTGGCGCTGGCGCCGGTGGCCGACGTGATCCGCGACGCGCGCTGGGGGCGGGTGGAAGAGTGCGTGGCGGAGGATCCGTACCTGGTCGGCTGCATGGTGAGCGCATACGTGCGCGGGCTCCAGGGCGACGACCTCGCCAGCGGAGTGGTCGCCACGCTCAAGCACTTCTGCGCCTACTCGTCGAGCCAGGGCGGGCGGAACTTCGCTCCCGCCCACGTGGGCCCGCGCGAGCTGGCGGACGTGTTCCTGATTCCGTTCGAGATGGCGGTGGTGGGCGCCGGCGCGCGCTCGGTGATGAACGCGTACCAGGAGATCGACGGGGTCCCGCCCGCGGCCTCGCGCGATCTCCTGACTGGCATCCTGCGCGAGCGCTGGGGCTTCGACGGCATCGTGGTGTCCGACTACTTCTCGGTGAAGATGCTCGAGACCCTCCATCACGTGGCCGCGACGCCCGAGGAGGCCGCCGCCGCCGCGCTCTCCGCCGGACTCGACGTGGAGCTGCCCCGAACCGACTGTTACCAGGCGCTGCCCGCCGCCCTCGACGCGGGGCTCGTCGAGGTCGCAACCCTGGATACCGCGGTCCTCCGCGTGCTGCGCCTGAAGCTCGCGCTCGGCCTGTTCGAGAGCCCCTACGTCGACGAGGGCGCCATCGAGCTCGACACCCAGGAGGATCGGGCGCTCGCGCGGCGCGTGGCGGAGGCCTCGATCACCCTGCTCTCCAACGACGGCCTCCTGCCCCTGGCGTCCGAACCCGGAACGGTCGCCGTGATCGGTCCCAACGCCCACGACCCGATGGCGCTCTTCGGCAACTACAGCTTCCAGAACCACGTGGCCTCCCACTTCCCGGACCGACCGCTCCCGGTCACCGCCCCGACCGTCCTGGACGCCCTGCGCGAGCGGCTTGGCGAGGGGCGGGTGCGCCACGCCGAGGGCTGCGCCGTCATGGGCGAGGACCGGGCGGGGATCGCGGCCGCGGCGCAGGCGGCGGCCGACGCGGACCTGGCGATCCTGGTGGTCGGAGACAAGGCCGGCCACTTCCGCCGCGGCACGGTGGGGGAGGGAACCGACACCGACGACCTGACCCTGCCCGGCGTGCAGGCCGAGCTCGCGGACGCCGTCCTCGACAGCGGAACGCCGACGATCGTGGTCCTGATCAACGGCCGCCCGTTCGATCTCTCCGGGCTGGCGGGGCGCGCCGCCGCGATCGTGGAGGCCTGGTTCCCGGGTCAGGACGGAGCGGCGGCCATCGCCGACGTCCTGTTCGGCGACGTGAATCCCGGCGGCCGGACGACCGTCAGCCTCGGTCGGGGCGCCGGCGCGCAGCCCATGAGCTACGACCACAAACGGCTCGCGCGCGGCGTGCCGGAGCCGCCTTTCGTCGCGCCGGTCTTCCCCTTCGGCCACGGACTCGGCTACACGCGCTTCGAGTACGCGGACCTCGAGATCGGCCCGGAGGAGATCGCCACGGACGGCCGTGTCGAAGTCGCGTGCACGGTCCGCAACGTCGGCGAGCGCACCGGCGACGAGGTCGTGCAGCTCTACCTGCGCGATCCCGTGGCGAGCGTCACCCGGCCCGCCCTGGAGCTCGTGGGCTTCCGGCGCGTGCGACTCGAGCCGGGCGCCTCGAGCCGCGTCGCGTTCGAGCTCTCTGCCGACCGGCTCTCCTTCACCGGCCGCGACCTGCGCCGGATCGTCGAGCCCGGTGAGATCCAGGTACGGGTGGGGGCATCGAGCGTCGACGTCCGGCTCGAGGGAAGCTTCCGCGTCACCGGCCGCGTGCGCGAAGTCGGCCCAAGCCGAGAGATGCAGACTCCGGTGCGGGTCACCTCGTTTTCCGGAGACTATTGACACCGTCTTTTGACAATGTCATATTTAGACCGTGTCGAGACACCTCACCGAAGAGGCAGTGGCGGCCTTTCGGAGCCGGCTGTGCCAGGTCGCCGCAAGGCGCTTCGCAGAGCTCGGCTATGCGGGGGTGACGCTCCGGGCACTCGCAGACGAGCTCGGGTGCAGTCGCACGAGGCCTTACAGCTACTTCAAGGACAAGGCCGACATCCTCGGCACGGTCCGCACCGAGGGATTCCGTCGACTGGCCGAAGCGCAGGAAGCCGCCGCCCGTGCCGAACCGGAACCGCTGCGCCGTCTCGAAGCCGTCGGCCGCGCCTACCTGCGCTTCGCAGCCGAGGAGCCCGACAACTACCGCCTGATGTTCGAGATCCCGGAGAAGTTGTCACCGACCCCGAGCGCCGAGCAGTTGGCGGAGGTTCGGCGGAGCCAGCGACCACTCTTCGAGGCGGTCCGCGCAGCCGTCAAGCAGGGCTTGCTGCAGGGGAGCCCGACGACGGTGACGCATCTCTTCTGGGCGGCGCTGCACGGCGTCGTCTCCCTCCATCTTGCGGACAAGCTCACGTCGGGCAGGACCTTCGAGCAGCTCTCCCAAGAGATGTTGAAGTTGCTCTCCAGCCTGGCGCGAAGCGAGTCGAGTCAGCCCACGGTGGAGTCGTGAAGTGAATCAACATGACGACACGCTCCCGGCCCCGCTCACCGGGCTTGCGGGCCTCCTCGGGCTCCCCACCTTCCTCGAAGCACGAGTGTCTCTAGAGTGGTGGAGTCTTCTGAACGATGCGGTGTGGCATCGAGGAGAAATCCTCGATGCGGACTCGCGACCTGTTCTTCTGGTGCCGGGCTTCATGGCGACCGAAGCGAGCATGGCACCGATGCGTCGATGGCTTCGGCAGCTGGGGCTCGACGCAGAAATTGCACCCGTAGGCCTGAACGCCGGGCCAAGCGCGCGAGTTGCGCGGGTCGTTCTGGATTCCGTCCGCCGGATGGCCGCGGACGCGGGACAGCGCGTCGTTGTCATCGGGCACAGCCGAGGAGGCCAGCACGGAACCGTGGCGGCGGTCCGAGCACCAGAGGCGGTCGAGGCTGTGGTCACACTGGGAAGCCCGCTCCGAGCGGCCTCTGCCAACCACCTGTTGACCCGGTTGCCCGTACAGGTCCTGACCACGATCGGTGAGCTGGTGGCGACAGCGTCCCAAAGGGCAGAGGAAGCCGCGTACGAACGGGACCTTCTCGGACCCTTTCCGGCCGAGGTACGCCGGGTGTCCATCTGGTCGAAGACTGATGGCATCGTCGATTGGCGCTTGTCGGTGGTTCGTGGGGCACGAAACGTCCAGGTCGTGGGCAGCCATATCGGGCTCTCCTGCAACGCCCAGGTCTACCGAGCGCTCGTGTCCATCCTCGAGCGACCGGCGCAGCGCGTGGGGCGTCGGAGAGCGCAGGCCGTGGTAGAAGAGCCGACGTCGGAAGCGCCCTGGACGGACGTGTTGCAACGCCGGGCCTTTCGGGCACTCAACGCCGTGGTGCGTCCCGCCATCCAGCGTGGCTTCGGAACGCCCTGCCTCGCGCCGTGGGGCCTGGTCGTGCTCGAGCACACCGGCCGACGGACCGGTAGAACGTACGAATCCCCGCTGCTGGCTCTGCGGCTGGGACGCCGCGTGATGGTGACGACCTATCGGAAGGACCGCTCCCAGTGGGTTCGGAACCTGGAGGAGCAGCCGGAGACCCACCTCTGGTTGGACGGCAGGAGGAAGCCGTATCGCGCGCTGGTCCTGCC